>JAIOQJ010000611.1 GCA_021413475.1 Planctomycetota bacterium
GACGGTCTGGACCTCGGAACAACTCTCCGCGTCGCTGAATATCAAAGATCCACGTGAAGTCCGCATGGAACAGATCCACGTGCCACTAATCGAGATTTCGAGCCGTGATTTACGCCGACGCGCCAGCGAAGGCCGCAGCCTGCTCTATGCGACGCCGCGGGCGGTCGAAGTGTTTATTAGGGAGAAGAAGCTCTATCAAGAAGCCGCAGGCAAATCGTAGAGTGGCCGACGACGAGCGGTTGATCGTCCAGCCAGGTTGCGTAAGCTCCTGGAGGTATTACAAGCCAATCGAGACTCGACGAACTCCAGCAGCTTACGCAACCTGGCTCGCCATGCTCGGCCGCTTCAACTAGAGTTTGATTTCATCCGAACAACAGCAAAATATGAATCGGCAGTTCTTCCTGGAACTGGCAACCGAGTTCGAAATGGTCGCCGACTTCCCGGCAACTGCGGACGATGATGGTCACCCAGGGTGATTCTTCGTGGGCATTGGATGGGCGAATTTGCATCGTTGTGCCGGTCGGGAACGGCTTTTCGGCCGCCATGCGGACACCGCCGCTCGATCGATCAAGGACGAAGGCCTCAATTGGCCGCTTCGGCTTACGCGGATCGAGGACTTTTACGGGCGTCGGCACTCCCAACCGGCGGGTTGCACGGCGACGCTCGTCCGACCGCTTACTCGGTGGAAGCCAGACGTCGGCGGGGTTGAGATCGTTTAACGACTCTTCGGAAACGACCACTCTGGCCGCACGCCGCTTCCGGCGACCGAGGAGGAGAAACACAAATACCACAATGAGACCCGCACTAATGGCCAGCCAAACCGCTGGGTCGGTGATGGCGAGGTTCGAAAATAGTTTGGTAATCTGCGTCATCCGCGGCGCTCCGGCAATCGGAGAGTGACAAACAATTATTCTTCCACCCGAATTCTTGAACCGAAAACAGGCAATTGCAAGCAAAGCCCCCGGAATTTTCGTTTCGGCCGTCATGACCGGACCGTTTCAACCCAAATAAAAAGAAAAGTCCGTGAGAATTCTCACGGACTTTTCTTAATCAATCATCAATCAGAATGTCAGTCGGCCTTAGCGACGATCGTTCCCATAGCCAACTGGGGTGATGGAATTTGTGCTTGGTGGGGCAGTCAAACCCGTGGCTCCGATCTGGTAGATCATCTTATCCGCAGTCATTTCGCTCCAGGTCTTGCCCTTCTTCGTCTTCATGTGAACGTTGCCCTTGAGCAAAACCTCGCCCGTCCCCGAAAGGACAGAGAGCTGATCGCAGGTGCCTTCAATGCCCGGGCCGACGAACCGAACCTGACCGCTGGCGGTCACGCCGGCGAGGGCCGACTTCTTCACGCCTTCGGGGGCCGATTGCATCTCGACTTTTTCGCCGTAAACCTTGAAGAGTAAATCCTCACCCGTGTGAGAGCGAATTTCGAAACGCGGCTTGCCATCGCCAAGCCGAAGCAACATTTTCAGTTTACTGGCCGTTGAAGCAGCCGTTTGCTGCACTTGCGGTGCCGAGTAGGTCTGCGGCTGCGGCACGTAAACCGCGGGGGGCGGCACCGGGACATCCGGTACTTCCACGACCTGCCTGGGGGCGACTTGAATGGGCGGCAACGACGGAGGCACTGGCACTGGCACTGGCTGCCGAGCAATCGGTTCGGTCTGCAATGGCTCCATCGGAACGCTCGGCAACGCGGGCGGCGCGACTGGAACTGGTTGCTCAATAACCAGAGGAATTGCATCGAAATTGTCGGGGCCAACGCCGGCCTGTCGTTCAACCGGCTTCGTCACTTCGCGGGGCATCGGCAATTGTTCCGGTACGACGACTTCGACGGCACCGACGCCAATGACACCAGTCGCACGCGGCCCGAACACTTCCGGGGCAACCGGGAGCGGAGCTTCGGGTACAACCAGATCGATTTCCGTGAATTGCGGGACGGGAACCGAGATGGGCGGCTTGGTTTCCAGCGAATTATAGACAGGGGCCGGTTTGTAAACAGCCGGGGCGAGCGGGGCCGGTTCGGTCGGCTCGGGAGTCGGTGCCGAAATCGGCAGGAGCGGCTTTTCGTTCGATTGAGCGGCGCAAATCGCCAAACCACCTAATGAAAGGCCCAACATACAGGCCATGATTTTCCAACGGGAGATGTTCATAAGTCTTCTTCTCCATGGGGGGACAAGCGCGTGGTTCCGCCACGCGGAGGGGAGCCTATACCAGCCAATTTCCGACGTGTCAGCCCCAATTTACCTGGCTAGATCGAACTACCCGACCAACTCGTCTTGACTGCTTCCCGCGTACTCGTTCCTGATTCCCCGTTCTCCAACTCCTCACCACGGGTCGATTTTCGTAGTTTTGGCATCACCGGCATTCCGTACCGAAATGACGAGTCGGGATGAGCCGCTAGCGGCTTAGCGTTCAGCGCCAAGCCGCTAGCGGCTCATCCCGGCTCGCCAATACATCCTCTTTTGCGAGACGATCATGGCCGCCAAACCCCGTGTGTTTGTCACTCGCCGCATCCCCGAACTCGGTCTCCAAAAAATCGGGGCCGCCTGCGCGATGGAGGTCTGGCCTGACCAGCTTCCCCCATCGGCGGATATCCTGCGCGAAAAAATCAAGACCTGCGACGGGCTGGTTTCCTTGCTTACCGATCGAATCGACGGCCCGCTTCTCGATGTCGCCCCGAAACTGAAGGTCGTCAGCAACTTCGCGGTGGGCTTCAACAACATCGATATCCCCGCGGCCACCGATCGCGGCATCGCGGTCGGCAACACTCCTGGCGTCCTCACCGATGCAACTGCCGACATGGCGATGGTGCTACTGATGACGGCCGCCCGCCGCATCGTCGAAGGCGTCGAAGACGCCAAGGCCGGCCGGTGGAAAACCTGGGAACCGTGCGGCTGGCTCGGCCAGGATCTCGCCAATCGCACCGTCGGCATCATTGGTATGGGCCGCATCGGCTCGGCCTTTGCCCGCCGTTGCCGATTCGGCTGGAACATGAAGGTCCTCTACGCGGATGTCTACCAGAACGCGACGGCCGAGAAGGAACTGGGTGCGACCAAGGTCGAGATCGACACGCTTCTCAAGGAAAGCGATTTCGTCTCGGTCCACACTGATCTGAACGCCCAGACCAAGGGAATGTTCAATGCTGAACTGTTCAAGAAGATGAAAAAAACGGCAGTCTTCATCAACACCGCCCGCGGCCCACTGGTCGATCAGGGTGCCTTGGCCGACGCCCTGCGGAAAGGGACTATCTTCGCAGCCGGGCTCGACGTCACCGATCCCGAACCGCTTCCCACCGATCATGAACTTTACAAGTTGTCGAATTGCGTGATCGCGCCGCACGTCGCAAGCGCGACGGTGCAGACACGCGACGAGATGGCCCGAATTTGCGCGGAAAACGTGATCGCTGGCGTGACCGGCGGGAAACTTACTGCACCAGTGAATCCAGAAGTGGAAGGGAAACGGCGGAAGTGAGGTAATTCGAGCCGCTTGCAACTTGGCGCTCAGCCGTAAGCGGCCCATTTCTGTCGAATGGAATGGAACTTGCTATACCAACCGTATCCCTCTTCGGTCTTCAGGTGCTGTATTATGAGTCATCCGTTAGAACCGCTTACCGCCGCCGAAGTACAGGTGGTCGTCGAGTTGCTGAAGTCGCAAAAGAAAGCGACGGCCACGACCCGTTTCGTCTCCGTGAGCCTGCACGAACCTTCGAAGAACGTCGTTCATGCCGACATGGAAGGCCTACCGCGGCTCGCGTTCGCGATCCTCTTCGACAACGCCACGAATACGTGTTACGAGGCCACCGTTTCGGTCACGCGCAAGGCCATGCTCTCCTGGAAGCAAGTGCCCGGCGTCCAGCCGACGATGACGATCGACGAGCAAGCCGAGTGCGAGCAGGCAGTGCTCAAGAGCCCCGAATTTGCCGAGGCGATGAAGAAGCATCATGGCGTGACGGATACGAGCTTGGTGATGGTCGATATCTGGAGTGCCGGCTATTACGGCGAGGAGGCCGACAAGGGCAAACGCCTGGCTCGGCCGCTCTGTTTCCTGCGTGCCGATCCAACCGACAACGGCTACGTTCGGCCGATCGAGGGAATCCGGCCGGTCGTCGATCTAAACACGATGGAAGTGGTCCGCGTCGAGGAGCTTGGTAAGTGGGACTTGCCGCCGGGCGAAGCGAATTACGCCGCCTCCCGCGTGAAGAATCAACGTACCGACATCAAGCCGCTCGAAATCAGCCAGGCCGACGGACCGAGCTTCGAGGTAGACGGCTACCAGGTGAAATGGCAGAAGTGGAATTTCGTCATCGGCTTCAACGCCCGTGAAGGGCTGACGCTTCATCATCTGCGCTACACTGACGGCAAGAAAGATCGTTCGATTCTCTACCGGGCTTCGCTTACGGAAATGGTCGTCCCCTACGGCGACCCCGGACCGACGCAACGCCGCAAGAATGCCTTCGACGTCGGTGAGTACGGCATGGGGATGTGCGCCAACAGCCTGCAACTGGGTTGCGACTGCCTGGGCCTGATCCGCTATTTCGATGCCCATCTCTGCGATAGCCGCGGACGGTCGCTGACGATCCCGAACGCCATCTGCATGCACGAGGAAGATTACGGCATTCTCTGGAAACATACCGATCGCCGTCTGCCGGACGCTCCGGAAGTACGCCGTTCGCGACGGTTGGTGATCTCTTCGGTCTCCACAGTCGAGAACTACGAATACGGTTTCTTCTGGTACCTTTACCAGGACGGCACGATCCAGTTCGAAATCAAGCTGACGGGTATTCTCTCGCTTGCGGCTTTTCCGAAAAAGGAGAAGCCGAAATACGGCACGCTGGTCGCGCCGCAACTGTACGCACCCAACCATCAGCACTTCTTCAACATGCGGCTCGATTTCGATATCGACGGCGTCGCCAACTCGGTGCAACAGATCGATATCGTCGCGGATGAACCAGGCCCGAATAATCCGTTCGAGAACGCCTTCCAGGCCAAGGCCACGCTTTTGAAGAAGGAAAAGCAGGCCCGAGCGAATCTGAATCTCGAAACCGCCCGCACCTGGAAAATCATCAACCCGAAATCGATGAACAGCGTCGGCGAGCCGGTTGGCTACAAGTTTCTGCCGGGCGACAACTCGGTGCCATATGCCTCGCCGAACGCGTGGTGGCGAAAGCGGGCCGGCTTCGTGAATCACCATGTTTGGGTGACCCCTTTTGAGGATTCCGAGAAGTACGGTGCCGGCGACTACCCGAACCAGTCGACCGGCGGCGACGGCCTGATTAAATGGACGGAACAGGATCGCCAGATCGAAATGACCGATGTCGTCTTCTGGTACACCTTCGGCCACACGCACATTCCGCGGGCGGAAGATTACCCGGTCATGCCCACGGCCTACATCGGCTTCACCCTGAAACCCAACGGCTTCTTCTCCATGAACCCGGCGAACGACGTACCGCCGTCGGCGACGAAGGAGAAGAAGGAAAGTTGCTGTCATTAGTCAAAGAAATTGGCGAGCCGGCTCCCGTGAGGGGCCGGAGTATTCGAAATTTAGAAACTCCACCGGCCCCTCACGGGAGCCGGCTCGCCCGCAACATTTTCCAAAAATAGATGGACGCGCCGCCCCACTTTCTGGCAATACTAGTGGAATGATGATTGGCTTCGTCGGCCGAGGTGGAACGGTATGGTTCCGAGTTCGCTGACTTCTTTTGTTCCCGAATTTTGCCAACCTCTCTCTTTCGACCGCATGGAATCGCTGGGCGACGGTGAGTTGCTCGATGGATTTCTAGAGCGTCGAGACGAGTTGGCCTTCGAAGTTCTGCTGCGCCGACACGGGCCGATGGTGCTCGGCGTTTGCCGTCGAATCCTCGGCAATGTGCCGGACGTGGATGACGCCTTTCAGGCCACTTTCATAGTCCTGATCAAAAAAGGCGATTCGGTTCAACCACGCCATCAGTTGGGTGCCTGGCTGCACGGTGTCGCCCGCCGGGTGGCGTGTAAAGCAAAGGGATTGGTCGCCCGGCAGCATCAGCTCGAACAGCCGTTGATCGATCGGGAGGGGGATTCGCTCCCTTCGTTCGAACAGCGCGACTGGTTGCCGTTGCTCGATCGAGAACTCGATCGGCTTCCGGACAAATATCGATCGGTCGTCATTCTCTGCGATCTGCAAGGGAATTCACGGCGTGAAGCGGCCATGAAGTTGCGTCTCTCCGAAGGGACCCTATCGAGTCGATTGGCACGGGCGCGGGCGATTCTCGGGAATCGCTTGAAACAGCGCGGTGTCGCCGTCTCGGCCATGTTCCTGGCGTTTTCGCAATCCGCTTCCGCCGCGACCCCGCCCGCCCTGGTTTCGGCAACGTGTCAAACGGCGACCGCCGCCGTTTTGGGTACAAGTTTGGCCACCAAGTTGACTGCTCTGAGTCAAGGAGTTCTTCAAGCCATGATGATTCAAAAACTGGTTACGTACATTGGGACATTCCTGGTGGTTGTCAGCCTGAGCATGGGTGCCGGCACCGGCTACTTCCTACATCAAGCTTACGCCGAGAAACCGGCGAAGGCCGCCGAAGCCGCCGAGAAGCCGAATGGCGAGAAAGTAAAGAAACCCGCAGTCGAGGGCGATGTGGTTTTCGGCCAGGTCAAATCCGTTGATGCGACCAAGAAGACGATGGTGCTCAAAATGAAAGAACCCGGTACCAAGACGCTCAAGGAAGAGACCCTGGCACTCGACAAAGATGTCGCCATCACGCTCGAACACGGTGCGAAGAAGGAGTCCAAGCCGGGCAAACTCGAAGAAGTCGCCGCGGGTGCGTTTGTCACGGTCCGCCTGACGGCCGACAAGAAGGCCGTCGCCGCGATCAGCGTTCGGGGCAGCAACCTTAATGTCACCGTCAAATCCGTCGATGCGACGAAAAAGACCATCACGTACGCCGCCAAGGAAGAAAAGCAGATCGTCGAAAAGACGATTCAACTGGCGGACGACGCCACGATCATCCTCGACGATGGTGTCAAGACGAAAGGCGAACCTTCGCCGGTCGCCGAGGCGAAACTGACCGATCTCAAGGAAGGGATGAATGTCTCGATCCAGTTCTCGGGCTACGATCCCACCAAGGCCGTTAGCGTGCGGGCCCAGGGCCAGACGATTGGCGGAACGGTGAAAGCAGTCGATGTCGTCAAGAATACCATCACCATCAGCACCAAAGCCGAAGAGCAAACCTTGCAGATCTCGAAAGACACCAAGATCATGAAGGCAGGCGAGGGCAAGACGTCCACCGAGATCAAGCTCGCCGACGTCAAGGCAGGCTCGAACGCCAGCGTGCGGTTGTCAGTCAAGGACAACTCGGTGATTGGCATTTATGTGAAGGAGTGAATTGAACAGCCGCTTGCGGCTTAGCGCTTTCTCTGAGCGCTAAGCCGCAAGCGGCTCGGCTACTTCTTCTCACGCGTCGTGATACTCCGAAAATCAAAATCCCCTTTGTCCGCTTCGAGACCGATGCCCTTCTTCGGGTCGATACCGATCTTCCAGGCCTTCTCGATCACTTTGCCGTTGAGCGTGACGACGGCGACATTGTCGGTGAAATCCAATTCGAGCGTGTTCCACTCCCCGGCGGGCTTGGCGAACTCGGCGTATTTCGCCGGGCCGACTTTCGGATAATCGCGGACCTGGAACTGCTTGCCGAAGACGTACAGTCCGGAATCGGCCCCTTCGCTGGCTCGAAATTCGAGGCGAATCACGACGTCGGCCGAGTGCGTCTTTTCGTGGTAGATATTCTCCTTGGCCAATTTCGCATCGAGGTGGATCGCTCCCTCTTTTACGGTCCAGCCGTCCTTCATGCCTGTCCAGCCGGTCAGATCCTTGCCATTATCGAGGCGAACGGCCCCCTTCTCCAGTTTCGGATCCTGAGCTCGGGAGCACATCAGGAAGATCAGACAGCAAATCGACGCAAGGAACAATCGCATCATCATGGAGAGAACTCCGGAAGGCGGACGACTGGCGGGTTTTGCGGACTACTCTTTCGAAGGCATGTTATTAGGATAACCATCCGGAAGCCTCCGGGTATCGTCAACACGGCTGGGAAGCTCGAAATGAATGCGGGTACTTCGACACAATCTGAGAAAATTCGAACGCTGGCATTGCTGATCATCGGCATGGCGGCCATCTTCGTCGTTTACATCCGACAGATTCCGTTTGAAGATCGGATGCTGAATTTCGCACCGGCCGGTGCCTTGTTCTTATTCGTTGGTGCCCGCTTGAGACCGGGTGTCTGGTATCTCCTGCCGTTCGCAGTACTCTCGGCCATCGATCTTTATTTCCTGATCGTCCACGACTGGCAGCCGAATCCCGCCGTCTATTGCAGCTATGCGATCTACCTTCTCATTGGCTGGGCCCTGCTGCGGCGCTCGGAGAATCCCGGCCGGATCGGTCTGTTCACGGTGGCCGGCAGCGTGCAGTTTTTCCTGATAACGAACTTTGGCGTCTGGCTGCATCAGGTCATCAATCCTGAATTGTTCATCGGGCAGGCTTGGTATTATCCGCCGACTTTCGCTGGCTTGATGCTATGTTTCGAAGCGGGATTACCTTTCTTCCGCGGCACGATTCTATCCGACCTGATTTTCAGTGGCTCTTTCTTCGCGGCCCACGCGGTGCTGGCTCGGGCCTACTTCCCGGCGGAACGTATCGCTCCGGCCACAAATGCGGAGGTTCGATCATGAAGTTTGCCGCCGTCATTGACTACGCTCGCGACCCCGCCAAGATCGAGCAGATCCGGCCCACGCACCGGCAGTATCTTCGCACCTTGCTGGAGACCGGCAAGCTATTCGCCTCCGGTCCCTTCACCGATGACAGCGGTGCGCTGATCATTTACGAAGCGGAAACGGCGGAGCAGGCGGAACAGATTCTCAAGGGCGATCCGTTCCATGCGGCGGGGATCTTCCTGAAATGGCAGATCAAGCCGTGGAAGATAGTGATGGGAAATCCGACGATGATCCCGGCGTGAACATTCCACGAGTCGCGGCTAAATTATCATGATTCGAAACGACATTCCGGTGCTGATTTCCTCCGAGCGGATCCAGCAACGGGTCGATGAATTGGGCCGTGAAATCGCGGCGACCTACAAGGGGACTCCCGTCACGATCGTGGGAGTGCTGACCGGCTGCTTGGTTTTTCTGGCCGATCTGATTCGCCGGCTCGACTTACCGCTGCGGATCTCCCTGGTGCAAGCATCCAGCTACCGCGGCGCAGCCACGACATCGGGAGCCCTTCGCGTTCAGGACGATCTCCTTCCCGATTTACGCGGCCGGGAAATTCTCCTGATTGACGATATTCTCGATAGCGGACAAACGCTGAACTATCTGGTCGAGCATCTCAAAAAGCTAGGAACAGCATCGGTGCGCGTGGCGGTCTTGTTGCGTAAAACGGGCACTCAGAAGGTTGCCTTCGAACCCGATTTTTGCGGTTTCAACATCCCGGACGAATTCGTCATCGGCTACGGTTTGGATTACAATGACGAATACCGCAATCTGCCATTCATCGGCGTGCTTCCCCAGGATGCTCGCTGAAAAATTAGATCGGTTTCATGCGCTCGATCTTGCATCTGCTACCGAATCTCGACTACCACGGTCACGCTCGCCAAGCGTCATTGCTCGGTCAGGCACTTTCTCGCCAACATTTCAAAATCCAGACATTCAGCATCGCGGGCCCCGGGCCTCTTGCAGAGCCTTTGCAAGGCGCGGAACTTCCCGTGCGGGGACATTCGCGACGGCGGCTATTCGATGTCGATCACATGCTCTCGCTGCGCAATTTGCTCAACCGCGATCGGCCGGATCTGATTCACGCCTGGAACGTTGAATCGCTCGGCTTGCTCTGGTGGTCGACATTGCTGAAACGATCGCTGCTGCCGTCGTTGATCGTTTCTCTCCGATCGTCGGTACTACGCGGGAAAAGTCTGCGATTGCTCGATCGCCGTCTACTCAACCGCGTCCGCTATTTTGTGGTCCCGAACGAATTTGAACGCCAGGTATTTCTGACCGCGGGATTGCCCGCCGATCGCTTGCGTGTTATTCGGCCTGGGGTGCCGGCACCAATCCCGCCTTCCACACGCGAGGAATTCCTGGGCAAGCTCGGAATCGCACCGAATTGCCACAACGTGTTTGGCGTCGGTCACATCAACACGCCAGACCGGTTCTTCGACTCGATTGCGGCTTGTGAAATGGCGAGATACGTGGAGTCATCGCTACAACTGATTTTGGTCGGCGACGGGCCGGCCCGTCGCCGAGTCTCCAATTCGTTATTCTCATCGAGCAAGCCGGGCCTGGGCGTGCATTTTCTCGGAGCGAAAAGCAACGCGGCTGACTTGCTCTGTTTCGCGGATGTCGTGCATGTCGTCCATCATGGCACCGGCGGATTGTTTTCGACTCTTGAAGGAATGGCCGCGGGGCGACCGGTGATCGCCAGCGACACTCCCCATTTGGCCGATCTGATCCGCCACGGCGAAACAGGCATCCTGTTGCCGACCAACAATCAACCCGCTCTCGCCCGTGCGACGCTGCGATTGCTCGAAGACGAAGGCCAGCGGCAAAAGCTCGGCGAAGCGGCACGGATTGTTGCCGCCACCGAGTTTACTCTCGAAAAGATGAATTCCAGTTTCGCAACCTTGTACGACGAAGCGACGAGTGTCACCTGAGATTTTTTCATTGATCGTGGGATATTTGTTTCCCCGAGCCCTCAGGCCGGTCACAATACCAACACTTTCATACGGAGTCGGCCACGTGCCGGAGTTTGGACATGCGTGACGTCTTGACCGTGATCCTCGCTGGCGGGAAGGGAACCCGCCTGGAACCGCTCACCCGCGATCGGGCCAAACCCGCGGTCCCCTTCGGGGGGCAATACCGCATCATCGATTTCACCCTGTCGAACTGCATCAATAGCGGCCTGCGCCGCGTGATCGTCCTGACGCAATACAAGGCCCGCAGCCTCGATCGGCACATCCGCCAGGGCTGGAATTTTCTTCCAACTGAGCTTGGCGAGTCGGTCGAGGTCCTTCCGCCTCAGCAGCGCATTGACGAACACTGGTACCAGGGGACCGCTGACGCCATTTATCAGAACATCTACAGTCTCGAGAAAGAAGATAAGAGTTACACGCTGATCCTTGGCGGAGACCACGTCTACAAGATGGATTACAGCGAAATGATCCGCTCCCATCGCGAACGGGGAGCGGACCTGACGATCGGTTGTATCCCCATTCCCCTGGAGGAGTCGCGACAATTCGGCGTCATGCAGGTCGACAACGATGGCCGGGTAATCGGTTTCGACGAAAAGCCCGCGGTTGCCAAGCCGCTGCCGGACGACCCGCGCCACTGTCTCGGCTCGATGGGTATTTACGTCTTCCCGACCCGGTTGATGTTCGAACTACTCTGCGAGGATGCCGCCCTTCCCAACAGCAACCACGACTTCGGAAAAGATATCATTCCCTCAATGATCAAAACGCACCGGGTCTTCGCCCACCGCTTCCGCGATCGCAACAACAAAGCAGAACCGTACTGGCGCGACGTCGGCACCCTCGATGCGTACTACCAAGCGAACATGGATCTAGTAGACGTCTCGCCCGTGTTGAATTTGTACGATCACGAATGGCCGATCCGGACGCTGCAACCGAACTCGCCGTCGCCGAAATTCGTCTTCTGCGGCGAGGGCCCTCCTGGCATCGCCCGCCGCGGCGAGGCGCTCGATAGCATGGTCTGCCAAGGGTGCATCCTCTCCGGCGGCCACGTCTGGCGCAGCATTCTGTCACCGAACGTTCGCGTCAACAGCTATGCCGTCGTGGAACATTCCATCCTCTTCGAGGGTGTCGATGTCGGCCGGCATTCGCGGATCAAGCGGGCGATCATCGACAAAGACGTGAAGATTCCGCCGAACACCACCATCGGCTACGACCTCGAATTCGACCGCAAACGCGGCTTCACCATCACCGAAGCGGGCGTCGTCGTCATCGCCAAACAGGAACGGCCAGATACGTTTTTGATGCGAGAATGAATTCGTTCGTAGTTCGTGGTTCGTAGTGACCCGCTTTAGCGGGTCTGAGCGACCCGACCCGCGGTCACGACGAACGGTCGCTGAAGATTTGACAATTCCGTAAAATATCCCCATGAGCGCCGAAAAATACCTCCGCCCTGAAGTCATCAACCAGGTGGCTCGGCTCGATTTGCGGGCCAAGTTCATCGTCGAGGGCTTTCTCACTGGCTTGCATGCGAGCCCGTTCCAGGGGTTTTCGGTCGAGTTTTCCGAACACCGCAAATACGTGCCGGGCGACGATCTGAAGGATCTTGACTGGAACGTCTTCGCCAAAACCGACAAATACTACCTGAAGAAATTCCAGGCCGAGACGAACGTGACCGGCTATCTGGTCATGGATCTCAGCGCCTCGATGGCTTACACCTATCGGCAAGAACTGACCAAATTCGACTACGCCATCTGCCTGGCCGCCGCGCTGGGCTACCTGATGATCCATCAGCAAGATCCGGTGGGGCTCGTCACCTTCGACAAAAAGATTCAGACGGTGCTGCCGCCGAAATCGAAACGCACGCAACTTGGCAATATCCTGGCCATTCTCGCCAATTTGAAGCCCGCGGGGGAGACCGACATCGCGGCGTCGATGCACCAGCTCGCGGCCCTGATTCGGACCAAGAGCTTGATCATGATCTTCAGCGATCTGCTCACCGATGCGGACAAGCTGATGCAGAGCCTGTTCCACCTCCGGCATCGGGGCAACGAGATCATTCTCTTCCACATTCTTGATGAGGCTGAGGTCCACTTTCCGTTCGAAGGCTTGATCGAATTCGAGGATGTGGAAACTCCAGAGAAGATGACGATCGACGCCAAGGGCATGCGGGCGGACTACCTTCAATCGATCGGCGAATTTCGGGAGCATTACAAACAGGAATCCGCCAAGGCCAACGTCGATTATGTGCCGATGGACACGAGCGTCGGTTTCGATAAAGCGTTGCTGGAGTATCTGACCCAACGGCAGCGGCGGTTTTAGCCGCTCGCGGCTTGCAAATTCCCCGTTGTGACCTGGCGGGAAGTTTACGATAATGGTCTTTTCGGAGCCGCCGCGTCGCGATTGCCTCGCCAATGAACGATCAGCAAAATTCCGACACTCCCGAATCCCAGCAACCGCGACCCGGCGGCTTCCTAACGTTGCCGGTTATCCTGGTCATTGGCTGGCTGATTTACGAAGGTACACATGAGCCGGCGATCGCGGCCATGGCCATGTGTCTGAAATTCGGTTTGGAAGATTTTCGCACAGCCCGCTGGCTGCTGCGGACGGATCCGGATGGCGGCCGTGGACGGTCGTGTGCATGGCTTTACATCGCTTCTGGCCTTTGGCAGACGGCGGTCATCGGCTTGGCAATGGTTCTCCTGACCGTCGTGCTCGATGAATTGATCCAAGGGCGGCCGCAAAAACCGAAAGACGCCGTCGGCCTGCGTAAACTTCTGAACGGCGCCACGTTAACGATCCTCTTCGGCTTTACATTTTCGACGCTCGCCACCTATGTCGCGATGCTCTACGCATGGCGTCATCGAGTGCGGCCTTGGCTGAACGGGTCCGTTCATTACGCGCGCAAGCAAGTCTCGGATCCATCATGAGCGTGATCATTTTGTTGCCTGCCCTGGTGGTCATCCTTTACAACCTTCGTAAGCGACACTTCTTCGCGGAGCACCCGGCCGACTGCTGGGGCGAAGAACCGTTACCCAAGCCGAGCTGGATCTTGGTTGACGAGCGTGAAGATATGGAGTCGGCGTAGCTCAGCGGTTTGAGATTCCTCATGCACATCCTCTTCATCACCGGCGCGGCCTTGGTCGGGATTCCGATCTTGTTGCACTTGATCATGCGACAAGAGCCGAAGAAACTCCCGTTCCCGGCCTTCCGTTTCTTGAAGTTGCGGCGGAAGACTAACCAGCGGAAAATGCGCCTGCGGCATTTTTTGCTCTTGTTCATGCGGATGCTACTGATCGCGCTGGTCGCCTGGGCCCTGTTTCAGCCGAAGTTCTTGAGCAATCGCTTCAACATCAAGGGGGAACAGGCGATCGCCTGCGTGATCGTAATCGACACCAGCCCGCGGATGGGCTACGTCCTGGCCGATCGCACCGGCTTGACGGACGCCCGCAAGCGGGGCCTGAAGCTCCTCGAAGAAACCGAACAAGGCCCCTGGACCGCACTGGACGACGCGCGATTTCGCGCCCTCGAATTGATCGAAGATCTTCCGCCAAGCAGCACCGTGGCGGTCATCGACACGGCCGACCGCGAAGCCAACTGGGCCCTGTCGTTGCCCGATGCGCGGAAGAAGATCCGCAATCTCAAGAAAACGAAGGCATCGAGCCGGCCCGTGACCCAGACTCTCGATCTCGCTTATAAACTCTTCTCCCGGGTCGATCAGGAAGTGAATCTGGGGCTGGAGAGCATGCCGCGATTGTTGTGCGTGCTTTCCGATCGGACGTCTCCTTCCTGGCTCGACGAGCAGTTGCCCAATCTGCAAGAGGCGAGGGAACGTGTGCCGCCTCCCGCGATTAATTCGATCTACATCGATGTTGGCATCGAACGGCCGCTCAATCTCGCGCTCACCGGCATCGAGATGAAACCTCAGGTCGTCGCCGCCAATAAGCCGGTCAAGTTCTCTGTTTTCCTCAAAGCGACCGGGGCCATTCAAGAGAATACGGTTCAAGTTCGCTTCAACGACGAGACCGACTTCTTGAAAAAGGCGGTTCGTATCGTTCCCGATGAGCATGGCGAGGTCACATTCATTCGGGAAGGACTCAAACCGGGCCTGCACCAAGCGGAAATCACGCTTCAGATCCCCGATGCACTTCCGACCGACAACATCCGCTATCTGACTTTTCGCGTTCGCGAACCGAGGCGTGTGCTGCTCGTTGCCAACGCGCCATTTGGCATGGGGGCCGCGACCGGAGGCCTGGGATTCGTCCGCCAACTCGATCAAACGACCCGGTTGTGGCGGATCGCTCTCGATTCCGTCGGCTGGTACCATTACGACGTGGTCACTGCAAGCGATCTACTGGCATTGAAGTCGGCGCAGATGGGACAGTACGAGGCCGTCGTCTTGGCGGGACTGGTGAGTCCGTCGGCTGAACTTTGGGAGCACTTGACCGCTTACGTGGAAGGGGCCGGCGGCCAATTGATCGTCGTTCCCGGTGGAGCGGATTTGCTCACGAATGGACCGGACAAACCGCCGCCCGGCTACGAGAATCGGCTGTTGCCCGGCCCGCTGAAAAAGTGGATCGAAGTCGATCGCAACTCGATCGGCATCACCTGGACCTGGGACGCCCTCAAGGCCCATCCCTTCCTGAACGAATTCAGCGACTGGCTGAAAGACCCGAAGATCGATTTCGTCGCCAATCGTCCCCAGGCATGGGGCTACTGGGAGGTCGAAGCGAAAGAAAAGCCGATGGTGATCGTCTCGTACGCCGACGATTCGGATGCCGATAAACGCCGCCCTGCCCTGCTTGAAAAAACCATTGGCGCACGCGGCAAAGTCATGCTTTTCACGACGCCGCTCGATGGCCGTTACAATCCCTCGAAGGGTGCCTTCGAACGCGGCTTTTCGAACGACTACGCGTCATCGTCCTTCTACATGATCCTGACCAACTTCGCGGTACGTTACCTGACCGGCGATTCGAAGGATGCGAACTTCAACTACAACAGCGGCTAGAGTGTCATCGTCAACTGGCCTCTCGACGCGGCCGCACGGTCGAAGATTTACTATCTTTCCGGCCCGGATATAGGCGAGAACGACGCATTGCTCGTTCGCGAGAATAAAGAAACGATGATCCGCCTCGGACCCGATCGCCTCAAGGCGGCCGTTACCATTATCCGCGTGCGTGGACCAGCGTCCTCGCCGGCGGCGGCATCAAATCCGGCCAGGCGGTCGGCGGTACCGATAAAGAGTGCGGCACCGGCGAGGACGGCAAAGTCACCACGGTCGAGTTC
>JAIOQJ010000717.1 GCA_021413475.1 Planctomycetota bacterium
TTATTCCCTCGCTGGCTCGTCGGGTTAACGGACCACGCGTCTGCCAAACACCTCATTAGCGGTCTCCAAACGGATAGAAATGTATATTTATCACTGCCATATAAGTCTATTTATGTCCGATTATCAGCCCTAAATGGCCAACATTTCCGATATTTTTCACCCATATCTAGAATTATTCAGATAATTCCGCTTGACAATCGATAATGAACATGCGTATATTACTAACATCAACGACCAATGAGGAGTTTTGGCCAAACGCCTGGCCCGAGTCGCAGTAGGAAACCGAGACAAGGAGATTGATCATGGAAAGCTGGCGAATGGTTTGGCGGGAAGGTTTCGCTCCCGTGTTTCCGACGGCGGGCCTCGAATCGCTGTGGCAAGCTCTGCAGTCGGACGACCCGCGGATGACCCAAGGGGCGACGACCTCGCCGCCCCCCATGCAGTGCTACCGCGAAAGTGCGATCAACGGCTGCTGCGCGATCGGCTGGTGCGGCTGGCACGGCGAGAAGCTCGAAACGGTGGGTGAGGTCGAGGAATTCTTCGCCCGCAGTTGCTACGAGGCCGACCAACGGCTTGGCGAGCCGGCCGGCTGCCGCTGGTTCCTCAACTGGTACGACGACACCCCGCGCGACCAGATGCGGATGGAACTTCTGGCCGAAGTCGAACGCTCGCTGGCCCAGCGTTTCGGAATCGATGTCGTGGAACGGGCCGCCTCACGCGAACGAAAACGCAGCCGTGGCCGCACCAAGAGCGTCGCTGCCGCCTGAATCAATTTTGGCCAACTTTTACGAGGAGATCGGTCATGAACTTCGGAACCATCTGTCGTCATTGCGGAAAAGCCAAAGTGAATCGTCCCCGCGGCCTGTGCTGGTCGTGTTTCTATCGGCCGGGCGTGCGGGACGCGTATCCATCAACGAGTAAATTCGCCCGCCGCGGCGTCGGCAATTTCTGTGGGGCGGCCCCATTGCCCGCCAGTCCAACCACGGCGGCACCGGGCTCGGCGGAAAAGATCGCCATCCTAGCCGAGCGGGCCCGCCTGAAACAGACCCTCTGGCATCCCGAGGATGGGATTGGCCAGATTACCCGGCATCTGGAGCACGAAGAGGTTCAAGAAACGGAGCACGCCCTGGCCAGTTGATCGCCCCTCGCCCCTCGCCCTTCGCCCACTCTCCTCCGCCTCCTGCCCGAACCGCGATGCGTCACGGTAAGGGCAGGGGGCGATTTTTTTGATTGTGGCGTTCGCCAGTTGGAGGGCGAGAAAGACGAGGAGATTGCAAATTGCAAAATGAAAATTGCAAATTGCAAATCGTTAAATCCAAGTCGCTCTGCTAAAATTGGCTCCATGCACGTGCAGTTCTTCACCTTCGACGATCCGCCGCTTCCGCTTCGGGACGATGCCGTCCACGTTTGGTCGGTGTCGTTGGATCGCGATGGGGATGAAACTTTTCTGAACGTGGATGAATTGCGGCGTGCCGAGCGCTTCAAGATGGAACGCTACCGCAAACAGTTCGTGGCGGCGCGTGCTTCATTGCGGCAAATTCTTGGTTCCTACCTGGAAATCGATCCCCGGGCCGTGCGCATTCAGACCGAACCGGGCGGCAAACCGGTGCTCGATCCTTCCCATGCGGGCGGCGTGCAGTTCAATCTCTCCCACTCGCGAGCGCTAGCGGTTTATTCCGTGACGCGTTTGGGCCGGACAGGCATCGATGTTGAGTACCAAAAAGAAATCGCCGACATGGACTCCCTGGTCGGTCGATTTTTCGGCAAGCACGACGCGGATCTCTACCAGACCTTGGCGGCGAGCGAAAAGCTGCCGGCCTTTTTCCGGGCCTGGACGCGAAAAGAGGCCGTGCTGAAGGCCATCGGCCGGGGCGTGCAGTCGCTCGATCAATGCGAGGTGACGTTTCTCCCCGGTGAACCCGAGGCCGTCTTGCGGATGGGTGACGATCACGATGTGAAAGAGAAATGGCTGCTCAGAAGCTGGCAGCCCGAATCGCAATTTGTTGCCGCGGTTGCGGTGAATATCGGTTAGTAGTCCGGTTGCTCCGCGACCGGAAAGCGACCGGTTGCGGAGCAACCGGACTACTTCGCCCGACCTACTTTTTCTTTCCGGCTAACCGGTCTTCGAGTTTCTTACGTCGTTTGATGCGTTTTTTCTTGCGGACGGCGGCGGGATTGCCCATGACGGATCTCCTCGGCGGACAGCGCGGGTTCTTTCGAAATAACTCTTCCCATCATTCCTATCGCTGGGCGCGATGAAGTCGAGCTCATGGCGTGGGCTTTTCAGGCAGAAAGAGACCGACTCGCACGAACTTGTAGGAGCGTTCCTCCTGCATCGTCCAATTGCCATGCACCATTCTGCGGTGCAAATCGTGGTCGCGTGGATCCGCGCTGATCGCGACAAACCACAGCCGGGTCGGCACCGCACCCTGGCGAAGATGCGGCTCGTACCAATGTTCCTTCAGTTTTCTGAAATCGTACTGGCTTTCCCAGCCGTTGAAGCCAATCTGATCGCCGGATTGCCAATTTTCCATGACGAATTGAGTTGCCGCTTTCGTGTCGGCACGCGGCCACGGATAGGCGATCCGGCCGATTGCCTGAGCAAAGGGGAACGCCAGGATCAACCCGAATGCGGCCACCCACCAGTGTGAGAACGAGCGCGATCGCAACCAGGCAAAAATGGGCGGAATTCCCGCACCGAACAGCAGACAAATGGCCGGTGCCATGTAAATCAGGACACGCATGCCGCAATAGGGATACTTTCCCAAAAGTGCGGCCAGGAATGCCAGGTCCATCGGGATGAACAAGACCGCCAGCAGCGTTCGTTCATTCTTGCGCCAGAGAGATACGACGCCGATCGCGAACACACCGATCAAGAAACCGCCGAGCGGCTTCAAGCAATACGAGAGAATTTCAAAGGTGGACATCACGGACCAGTATGGCACGCTCCAGGGGCGTTGCCAGTTGGGGAAACCGTTCGTCCAGCACGCTTCCATCGACGAGTCGCGCTGAGCGTGGATCGGACCGAGGAGCAGGACGAAGAACGAGGCCGTGACGGCCGAGGCGAGCACAATCGCCGTCAGCCAGTCGCGGACGGATCGCGAACGAAGCAACACCGGCACCTGAGCGATGAACCAACCGCCCAAAATGAAACAGGATGGGAACGACAGCCACAACACGACGGGAAACACCGGCAACGCGACCAGACATCGCTTGGCGAGCGACCAATGCGTCGTGGTCACATGATAATAGGCGACCGCTACTGCCAGAAAAACATCGATGGCGTAGGGCTTCGCTTCGATCGCGTGCCAGAGCAATCGATCGGAGACCGCGAACAAGCCGACAGCCCACGGGGCGGCCTCGCGCGGAAGTACCTTCCAGGCCAGCATGGCGACCAGCACCACCGAAGCGCAACTGGCCAGAAATGGGAGCAATCGCAGGACGCTAATGCTGTCACCGAGGATCAAGGTGACCACGTGCTCGGCCATCAAAAACAACGGAGGTGCCGCCTCGTGTTCGAGTAACGGCCCGAGCATCTGTCGAAAATCGATGAAGATCACATTGATAATCAAGGCCGCTTCATCGTGCCAGACGCTGGGAACGCGGAGAAGATGCACAAGACGGAGAAGTAAGCCAAGGCCCACCATTAGCACGACCGCCTGCTTCGCGGATAGCGACCAGCCGAGTCGCGAGAGAACCGGACGTCTCAATCGAGAGAGTAAGATCATCGCAACATCTTCTCGAACAAGCAGATAAGTGAAAGACGATAGGCGACGCGCTACCGCGAATCGGCCCGGTCGGTGTGTTAAACAAGGTGGGTGCAAAACGCAACGTGGAAATGTTTAGTCGAGCCGCTTGCGACTGAAATCAATCCTTCGTCAACTTCACGCACACAATCTGGTAGGGCCCCTTGCCGAAGCGTTCACCACCGTCGTTGCGGGCGATCACATAGCGATCAGCAAACGCGGGATGTCCCCAGACACGCCCTTCGATGATGCGCGTGCGTGACTGCTCCTCGTAGCCTTTCGGGTTCAGCCGGGCGAGGATCAGTTCCCCTTCCGCATTGAGCGACAGAATGCGGTCGCCGTCGTCGATCCAGACGAAGCTGGCGTGCGGGTTGCGGGCTTTGGGCGTCATCTTGTTGTCGTCGTCCCAGAGTTTCTTGCCGGTTTTGAGTTCAAAACAGGTCAGGCCGAATTGCTTGTCCATCGTATAGACATGGCCATCGCGGTACAGCGGCTGGGCCATCAGGCCGCGTTGTTCTTTGGTCTCCTCGCGGATCAGTTCAAAGTCGGTCGGCTGTTCGCCGAGCCGGATCGTCTTCGACCCTTGCCAGTAGCCGGTCACGTAGACGAGATTCTCCTGAAAGATCGGCGTGGCAATTGAGACTCCATACGTCACCTTGTACGGAACGGTCCAGAGCAGTTTGCCCGTCTCGGCATCGAGGCCGCGAATGTTGAGCGGCGTCCAGAGCACGATCTGCCGACCCGATTTCGGATGGATGACAATCGGCGTGCAATAGCCAGCGGGATCGGATAGCGATCTCCACACTTCCTTGCCCGAAACACGATCGAAAGCGATCAGCGAGCCATTCGGCTCGGCCCCCGTGTGAACCAGCACGCGGTCGCCATCGATGACCGGTGCGGCCGCGAAACCCCATTCGGGAACGCGGGCTTTGAACTCTTTGACCATGTCCTTCGACCAGAGAATCTTGCCCGAAGCGGCATCGAGGCAGAAGAAATGGCCGACCGCGCCGAGCGTGTAGAGCTTGCCGTCGTGAACGGTCGGGGCCGAGCGCGGTCCGTTGTTGTAGCCACCCAGGCCGCCGTATTTCACGGGATAAGGATGCGACCAGAGGGGATTGCCGGTCTTGAGATCGAAGCAGCGGATGCGTTCGGTGCCGTCGGGTTGGTCGTCCTTGCGCGTCACGATCGGCTCGGCGAGATCGAGTGTGTACACGCGTCCGTCGGCCACCGTGATCCCCGCGTAGCCGCCGCCGATGGGTTGTTTCCAGACTTCTTTCAAGCCCTCGGCCGGCCATTTTTCAGGGAGTTTCGGTGCTTTCCAGGTGCCGTCCCCGCGCACTCCGCGCCAGCGCGGCCAATCCTCGGCTTGTGATGTGTTCGCCAGCGCGAAGGTGAGAACACAGA
>JAIOQJ010000718.1 GCA_021413475.1 Planctomycetota bacterium
CCGCTGAGCCACTTGGTGTACTGCCGGGCGGCGAACTGGCTCATGCTGAGGGCCGGCTGGCGGGGGTCTTCGCCGAACTGAAAGGTGAAGGTCGGATCGTAGAGGTTCGAGGGGGCTGTGACGATGGTCGATTTGTCCGCGTCCTTCAGATTCATCAATTTGGCGTCGGCAAGTTTCTTAAACTTGTCGTTCATGGACATGTATTGCTTGTATTCCGCCCAGGTCACCTCGTAGGTCCCGATCCAGAACGGTTCAATCTCGATTTCCACTTGCGGCGATTCACTCTTGGCGTGACCCGCTTCCCCCTCCGGGCTGCCTAGCTTAATTTTGCCGCCGGGAATCGGCTGCATCTCAAAGGTGATCTTCGTGCCGGGGATGGTTCCCTTGTAAGGGACCATGAATCCCTTCTCGGTCTTCACAAACCGGCCGCTGGCGGGTTGTTCCTTGACGAGGCCGAGCGGTTCGTCGGCGTTCGCCGGCTTGTTTGCTAGAAACAATCCAGCCGACACGAGCAGAGTGGAGACGGTGAGTCGAAGAGCGTATGACATGGATTTTAAAGGGAATTTCTGGCAGGAATGCTCAAGGGGGATCAGGTTCTAGATGCTGGGGCATTATAGCTGGCGGAGGGCTAGTTCAGGAAGGAAGTTGGAGTCCCGGCTTTAGCCGGTCTTATTGGTGGCAGCAGTCTTGATTCACTGATTCACACCTCTTTTTCTCAAAGTACTTGCGGCGACTCAAATTGCCACAAGTGACTGTGTATACATAAGTTCCGTTGATTCATGTCGTCGTAAGTCCGTGAATCAAGGCCCGAAAAACGGGTTTCTTGATACATCCACGATTGCTTATAGGAGCCTGCTCACCTCACGTCAGCCGTTCGTCCGGGATTGCTCGCTGCAATTTTTCCGCGATGAAAAACTCCCGTCTTCCAAACTCGCAACTCTTTGCCACATCCTCACTTGCGTCTTTGAACTTCCGGAGTTTTTCATCACCCTCGCCCTTTCGTCCTCCAATACCACTTTGGATCAGTTCCAAACGAATACCGCAACCTCTTCTATTATACAAAACAGCACTTTCAGACTAAGTGTCCAGTTCGCAACCAAGCCTGAACCGCTTTGCCACTTTGTTGCGAGACAAGATCATGTATCTGACGAAAGGTCGTCCCAAGCATCGCTCGAAAAAAGCCACTCCAGCGCCCGACGTCGCTCAGTGATAACGTAGGGTTTAATACGTTTCGTCGGCTTGCCGATCAATTCCGCATGGACGAGTCCCCAATGAAGGCAGTAAGCAAGATCGAATTTAGCGACGATTTCTTCGGAATCACGAAGGAAACTTCTTCTTCGAAAGCCCTCGCCAGATTCGTCTTTTTTGAGGTCAGGAAGCGATTTGACAAAATCATCAGAACATGGTTTGGAAAAGTTGAGGTCAGGAACGACTCTCAAGCACCAGCACAATGCCCACATTCCCTCAACTTGCGCCATGAACGGCACTGCGTTTTTTTGTGCTCCTCTTAGAAACTCTTGTTCGTGCCTCGTCAGCAGCTCGACGCTCCCATCTCGCTCAAGCCATGCCAGAGCCTTTTTTCGGTCATAACCGCACGCACTGGCAGCCAAAGAATTCATTCCAAAGATCCGATTCACAATCTCGTCTTTGGAACGCACAATTGTAACGTTGTCGAGCAACGGCAATGCGTCATTCTTTGGGAAACCAAATTTGGTGACAATCTCCCACGAAATTGTCCTGATATCTACCATATTCATCATTGCTAATTTCCGTAGTTGGTTCCGGGGGAGAAAAGGTGCCAGGAACTGTGCCAGGAACTGTCCCAGGAACCTTCAGCTGCTTCCGGTCTCTCCTGTATCCAGTCTATCGGCGGCATCGCGTGCGTGAATGGCTTCCAATGGACGTCGTTCGTAAGCGGGGCCGGGCGATATTTGCCCTGGCGGCGAGCGATGTATAATGGAATAACTCGCGCTGAGCGCTCCTTTTGAGGCACGGAACATGACAACGCTATTGATCGACGACGAACTCGGCCAGCGTGCCCGTCTGGCCGCGGAGTGCCAGGGGAAGACCCTTGACCAATTCGTGGGTGAAGTGCTTCGACAGGCGGTGGGAGGGAAAGAAATCCAAATCGGATCGCGAAACGGCTTGCCGGTCGTTCTTGTGCCGCCGGGAACCGCGGCCATTGATCCTGCCGATGTCGCGCGCGCTCTCACGGAGGAATGCATTTGATTTCCCTGCCCGATGTCAACGTTCTGTTGGCTTTGGCCTGAGCCAACCATGTCCACCATGATGCGGCGCATCGCTGGTTCGCGGCCAAATCGCCGGCAGGTTGGGCAACCAATATCTTTACCCAAGCCGGCTTCCTTCGACTCTCGCTCAATCCGAAAATCGTCGGGGTTTCGATCGACTGCGCTACAGCCTTGGACTTGCTCAAGAAACTGGTGGACCGGCCGGAACATCGT
>JAIOQJ010000719.1 GCA_021413475.1 Planctomycetota bacterium
CTTCGCAAGGTTCTTGTCGAGCTCGGCGGCCGAGAGCAGGATTTCCAGGGCCTCCGGGTATTTGCTCCGCGAGGCGAGAACCGTACCGAGTTCCAGGCGCAACTTGGCGTTCTCCGGGTCGGCCTCGATCTGCTTTTGCAGGGCTGCTTCGTCGCCGGTCGCGGGCGTGTCGCCTTGCACTTCAATGATCCGCCGCAGCCGTTCCGCTTCCGTGCCGACGTCGCCGGAGACGCCGAGCGGGGAGAGCAAATGCTTGGCTTCTTCGATATTCCCGAGGCCCACCAGAACGCGGGCCAGGCTGACACGGGCCAGTTCGTGATCCGGTTGCGGCGTCAGAATGGAGCGATAAATCTTCTCGGCCTCAGCGGGATTGGTCGCTTCGAGGGCCTGGGCTTCCTTGATTGAGTTATCGGTTTCGCTCGGCAGGATCTGGTCGAAGAAGTCCTTGACCTGCTCCTCGGTGGGGATGCCGACAAAGCCGGGGATGAATTGGCCGTCGCGCAAGGCGTGAACCGTTGGAACGCTCTCGATGCCGAAGTGCTGGGCCAGGTTTGGCGATTCGTCGATGTTCACCTTGGCGAGCACGAACTGGCCCGCCTTGGCGCGGGTGACGGATTCCAGCACCGGACCCAAAGTCTTGCACGGCCCGCACCAGGGGGCCCAGAAGTCGATCACGACCGGCACGGTTTTCGAGCGTTCGACGACCTCATCCTCGAAGTTCTCTTCGGTGACGTCGATCACCCAACCGGTCTGTGTCGCGTCTTTCATATCAGTTCACCACGTTGAGAATGGGCTGGCCGAGCAGGGCTTTCCGGCACGAATGCGAGCCCTTGATCCGCATGTCGAGCAAGCCTTCCACCGAGTAAAACGCCGAGTGAGGATTGACAATCACGCGGTGATGAGCGAGATGGCCGGGATCACGCCAGGCCTTGATCAGGGGATCGTCGATCGCGGCGGGTTCGATCGCGAGGACATCGATGCCTGCCCCCGCCAGATGGCCCGAGGCGATGGCGGCCGGGATGGCCGAGGTATCCACCACGGCTCCGCGCGACGTATTCACCAGGAACGAACCACGCGGCATCTTGGCGATCGCTGCCGCGTTGATCATTCCCTTGGTTTCCGGGGTCAATGGCGTGTGCAGACTCAAAACGAACGCCTGCTTGAGCAGTTCGTCGAGCGTGTGTACCCGGCGAATGCCGAGTGCCTTCTCGTGGCCATCCGCCAGATACGGATCACAGTAGACGACATCCATGCCGAATGCCTTGGCCCGTAAGGCGGTTGCGATGCCAATTCGTCCCAACCCGAGGACGGCGAACACCTGGCCGCGTAACCGGGTGAGCGGTGCCACGTGTTTGTACGACCACTCGGCCTTCAGGTCGGCCCGCAACATGGAATTTAGCGGAGAAATACCGCGTGTGAGCGAGAGCATCAGGCCGATGGCCGCGTCGGCCACTTCTTCGGTCCCGTAATCGGGCACGTTGGCGACCGGAATGCCGCGTTCACGAGCGTAGACGCGATCGACGTTATCGTAACCGACACCGCAGCGAACGATCAGCTTGCAGTTCTTCAGCCGCTCGATTGTCTTGCGGGAGATCGTCAGGTTGTGATAGAGCATCAACGCGTGAGCATCTTCGACACGTCCCGCGAGCTCATCTTCTTGATAAGCGTCGAGTGGAATAATGTCGGCGATATCACCCAAAATGCGATTCTCCGTTTCGGGAGTTCCGGTGATGAAATCAGTGATGACGACCTTGAATTGCTTGCTCATGGTGGAATATGGCGTGATGGTGGGTTCTGTTGCTGAGAGTGTATGGATCGAGGGGGGAAAGGAAACGTCCGGAGAGTCCCGCGCGACTCTCCGGAAACCCTGCGAGTCGCGGCTAAACGAGAGATTACGGCTTCAAATCAAAGCAATACAGCAACTCCTGGTCCCGAATGTAGAGTTTGCCGTTCGAAATCACGGGGTGGGTCCAGAGCATGCCGCTCGGTCGGCGGAGTTTGGATTCGGCGGGGAGTTTGAGACGACCGCGTTCGTTCCAACCTTTCGGCGAGGCTTCCACGATGACGACGATGCCGCCTTTCTCGCTGCAACAGTAGAGATTGCCATCGGCATAGGTGATCGAACCGCGGCCTAGCGACTCGCGATCCGACCAGACGACTTTTCCGGTCTTGAACTCCTGGCAGAACCACCCTTTGTTTTCCGAGTGGCCGTACAGGTGGCCGTCAACGAGGACCACGCCGCCATCGCGGTTTTCCACGTTCTTGTTCGAGAAGACCTTCTCGGCTTTGATCGCGCCGTCTTGCGGTACCAACTTGACCAGGTCGCACCCTTGCTGGAAGCCGACTGTTGAGAAGACGTGGTTATCGCTGAAGATCGGCGTGGTGATAACCACGTCGTCGTACGCCGGCTGGCGGATGTACGACCAGAGTTTCTTGCCATCTTTCGCGGCAATCCCGTGGATCCCCATATTCGTAACCTGGACGTATTGTTTGATGCCGCCGACTTCAACTGCTAGCGGGGAAGAGTAGGGGGCCTGGTCAGTGATTTCCTTACTCTGCCAGATCACGTCGCCCGTCTTCTTGTTAAGAGCGGCCAGCAATCCCTTCGGGCCGCCAGGTGTGCAAACGAGTTGATCGCCATCCATGAGGGGAGCGCAGGCGTAACCCCAGCCGAGCGGCGTTGGCTTCTCGGCGCCGCCGCCGATGGGATTCACTTCGCCGGCAAGAGCGGTCGGGATGTTCTTCCGCCAGGTCTCCTTGCCGCTCTTGGTTTCCACGCAGAGCAATTCACCGGCACCGCCGAGCGCGAAAATCGAATCGCCGCTCACCGTGGGGCTGGCGTTCGGGCCGAAGTTCCAATTGTTCCCTTTCCATTGAAAAAGGGGACCGATCTTGGCCGCCCATTCCTCTTTCACCGTGTTGTTGGCAATGTCCTTAATGTTCAGGGCGATCAAGTACTCTGTCTCCTCGCGACCTCCGGAGAGATATAGCCGATCGCCGATGACCGCCGGCCCGGAGTAGCCGAGCCCCGCGCCGTTATAGGTCCAGAGAAGCTTGGGGCCGCCCTTCGGCCACTCCTTGAGCAAGCCTTTTTCCAGCGAGATGCCATCCCGTTGCGGCCCGCGAAATTGCGGCCAATCATCGGCACGTGCCGAGAGAGTGCTCAATCCAAGCAACGCGACGGAAAGAAGTTTGCTTCGTGCCATGGGTCAATTCCTCGGTCGAAGGGGATGGTGAAAGTCTGTGGATCAGTGTACCCGATGCTCGATTGGTTGTGTAGTCAATGGCCGCGAGTCGATTTTTAGGTCGTTCCACGAGGGATATCGTGTTAGCTTATTCTCACTAGATGTTCGTCTTTAGCCGTGAAAGGGATCCTGATGATCGTCCGCTGCCTTCTATCTGGTGCGCTCCTGACGCTCGTGATCTGGCCGATTTGCACGCTGGCGGCCCCGACCGAAACCGAATTAAAGGAGCTAGCGGAAACTCGAACCAAAGCGGAAGCGGGCGACATGGATGCTCAGTACAAACTGGGAACCCACTACGCGAAGGGAGGCATTGTTCCCAAGGACGATTCGGAAGCGGTCAAATGGTTTCGCAAGGCTGCGGAACAGAATGACCGTCGCGGCCAGAGCATGCTCGGTGTCATGTATACCAACGCACGAGGTGTCCCGCGCGACTACGATGAAGCGATGAAGTGGTTTCGCAAGTCAGCGGCGCAAAACAGTGCCCATGCCCAGTACAACCTCGGCCACATGTACTCCACCGGCAAAGGCGTGGCCAAGGACGATGTTGAATCCGCGAATTGGTATCGCAAGGCGGCGGAACAGAACGAAGTAACCTCGCAGCGTATCCTCAGCGGCTTGTATGCCGGCGGCCGGGGCGTGGTGAAAGATCTCGTTCACGCCCATGCCTGGATCAGCGTTGTCGCGGCGAATGGGGATGAGATGGCGAAAAAGCAAATCTTGAAATTCGAAGAGCAGATGACACCCGCGCAAATTACCGAGGCCGGCAAACTCGCGAAGGAAATTTCCGAGAGACTTGCGAAACTCAAAAAGAAGTGATTTGATCCCTCGATGTGGTTGACGAATTTGAAGTATTCGCTCTAAAAGCAGACCATGACGTTATTACTTGCCTGCTTCCCGCTTTGCACATCCTTCGCGGCGCTCACTTTATTGTTAGCTGCTTTGCTGATCGCGGGTGTTGGGAGAACCGACGCCGGCGAATCCGCCGAAATTGTCCGCAAACCTCGGCAATACCCGGCCTGGTGGGCGCTTGCTCTGATCCCCTTCGCGATCGCGATTTTGTTGGGATTGCTGGCCTGGGCCACTTCGGGAAACTGACGTACCAAACAAAATGCCCGCCCCCTTTTGTTTGGCTTTGCCGCTGGTAACCTAGTGATTAGATTTTTCCGTAGTGGCGGCTTCTAGCCGCCGTTCCCGACGCGGCGGCTAGAATCCGCCACTACGCCGA
>JAIOQJ010000720.1 GCA_021413475.1 Planctomycetota bacterium
TTCCCACGGTCCATCTGCGAACAACGCTCACACGATTTCGGGGCTTGTGCCGGGCAGATCAAGCGATCGTCAGTCTCACCAAGGGAATCGAGATCGACACGTTCCGCCGGCCGAGCGAGATCATTCGCGAAGTGCTCGGTTCGGAACGGGTGGCCGTCCTCAGCGGTCCAAGCCACGCGGAAGAGGTCTGCCGGGGGATGCCGACGTCGCTGGTGGTCGCTTCCACCGATGTGAGTCTCGCTCTCGATGTGCAGAAACGCTTCATGTCGGAACGCTTCCGTGTCTACACGAGCCCGGACATTGTCGGCGTCGAAATCTCGGGTGCCCTCAAGAACGTGATTGGCATCGCCGCGGGCATCGGCGACGGACTCGGCTTCGGCGACAACGCCAAGTCGGCCCTGATGACCCGTGGTCTGATCGAGATGGCCCGCTTCGGAGGAGCCCTCGGTGCCGACCATTCCACGTTCTACGGCCTCGCCGGTATGGGCGATCTGATCACCACATGCATGAGCCCGCACGGCCGCAACCGCCGAGTGGGTGAACGGCTTGGCAAGGGTGAACGCCTAACGGAGATCTTGGCCAGCACCCCAATGGTTGCCGAGGGCGTCACCACGGCCCGCAGCGTCCACGAATGCACCAGCAGCAGGGGCCTGGTAATGCCGATCATGACGGTCGTATATCAGGTGCTGTACGAAGATAAGCCGCCGTTGGCGGCGGTGACGGAGCTGATGACGCGGCTGCCGCGGAGTGAGTGGCCGAATTGACTTCCTCGACGTTCAAAAGGACCCACACCCATGATCCAATACGCCTTCAAAGAATGGGCCGTCATCTGCCGGGCGCTCGCGGAAGGCCGGCAGTCGTTGATCCTTCGCAAGGGCGGCGTGGCGGAGGACGGCGGCGTCTTTCGGCCGGAGCATTCGCGCTTTTGGCTCTTCCCCACGTACGTCCATCAACAGAAGGACGGCATCAAAACCGAAGCGATCCCTCTGCTCAAGTTGGCGGAGGCCGAGAAGCCGCCTGCCGGCATTCTGCGGCTCACGCACTTCGCCGAGGTCAGCGGCGTGCATTACGTGCCGCGGCTCGAAGATGCCTTGGCCCTCGACAAGTTGCATCTCTGGTCGGGGGAGACCGTCATGCAGCGTTTCGCGTATCGCGAATCGGGTCTGTATGTGCTCGCGGTGCGGATCTATCGGGTGGCGACGCCGCTCGATGTGCCGATGAAACCGGAGTTCGACGGCTGCAAGACGTGGGTGGAACTGGACAATGAACCCTCAACGAACGGGGCGGTGCCGGTGCTCGATGACCGGCGCTTTGTGACGTTTCTCGAAGAGCTCGATGCGATCTTAAACCCGACGGCGTTAGCTTGATCAGCCGCTTGCGGCTTAGCGCTCGCATTCCCGTAGGGAAACTCTCCGCATGTGAAAATGAGCGCTAAGCCGCAAGCGGCTCCCGTTCAATGATTAAACAAAAACGCCGGGTTGTTCAGCAACGCCCACATCAGATCCTGTCCGCCGAGGACGCGGAAGTTGCCGGGGAGCGGATTGCCCGTTAGTTCACTGCTCATCCGCTTATACTCCACATCCTGGGCCAGGAACATCTGGCGAAGCTTCGCCTTCTGGTCGGCCGTCCGTTTCTCCACGGGCGTTTTGACGATCGCCGCCAGTTCGGGGGGCAACGTGTTATCAAGGCGCGGCAGGGAATCGCTGGTAACCGAGAGGCGAAACTTGCCGAGGTTGTGTTGCATCCCGAACTGCTGATCGAGTACGAGAATCACTTTCGTGCCCACTTCGCTGATTATCGGATCTTTCAATTCAAAGAGTGCCGACTGGTTCTTGCCGAACTGCGGCGAGACAGCCCAACCCGTATTTAGCTGCCCATCGATGGCATTGCTGATCGGCATCATTGCTTGAGCGAAAGTCGCTTTGGCGTTCTGAAGCACGGCCGGCTTCGGTTCTGGCTGGCCCAGCGGCTGGGCCGAGAGCTTGAATTCGCTGAGCACGAAATTGCCGTTGGGAGCACGGCCGGGCCCCTTGGCGGGCAGGCGGTCGTCGGCCAACACTTCGAGGCGGACACCGGTGACGCGTGCAAGTTTCGTGGTCGCCTCAACTGTATAGGTTTCCGTTGCTGGGTTCTCGCCCGTCACGGACAGGGTGCCATCCTTGCCGACATTGATCGACGTCCCCTTGCGGTTCTTGGCCGTGGTACGTCTCTCATCGGGTTGCAGCACTTCCCACTTCGGCTCAACGCCCAAATCCTTCTCCCAGGCAATCTGCTTGGCATCCAACTTTTTCTCGTATTCCTTCAACGCGTTCTGCCGCTTCTCATAGTCAGCAGCGAGGGCCTTGTAGTCGCTCTCGGCATCCTTGATCGCTTGCAGGCCGAGCTTCATCTGTGCGGGAGTCGGCAATTGCGAGAGGGTTGCCAGGTAGATTTCCTCGACGAACTTCGCATCGTCTTTCACGGTCGCGGCCAGCTTGGCGATGCGGTTGTTCGGGTCCTTGATGGCGTCGGCCACGATCGGACCGTTGACGAGATTCAAGATCGGCCCGAGCATCAAACCGCTCGAACGTTCGCATTCGCAGGCGCTCTCGCGAAGAGGTTTGCCAAAGAGTTCCAGGAAACCGCTGGGGAGATCGACGCTGCCGTCGATCACCTGGGCCGCCCGCGCTCCCGGAGGCAGGCCCGGCAACTTCGAGTTGGAACCGGTCACGCGATGGATGGCATCGTAAAGCGCTTCAGCAGGTAGGCGGCGGGCCAAGGCGTGCGAATAGTTGATGTCGTCCCCATCATTCCACTTGTTAGTCTTGATCGAAAGCTGATAGGTCCGCGATTGGCAGATGGTCTTCATCAGGGTGCGGACGTCGAACTTGCTATCGATGAAGTCCTTGGCGAGCCGATCGAGCAGAGCAGGATTGCTGGCCGGGTTGCCGGCCCGAATGTCGTCGATCGGTTCGACGATGCCGACGCCAAGCATGTAGCTCCAGATGCGGTTCACGTAGCTCTTCGCGAAGTACGGATTCTCCGGCGAGGTGATCCACTTGGCAAGTTGCGTCCGCCGCGGCAGCGTGTCGGCCGGCATTCCCTTGATTTCGTAAGGGAACTTCGGCTTCACCAGTTCGCCCGTGCGATCATGGCGAACATCACCAGACGTGGTGTCGGTGATGATCTCGACGAGCGGCAACGCCCCTTCGACCGCACTACCGCCGATGTTGCCGGGATACTTGGGATCGCGGGCACGGCTGACGTGCGCGAAGTACGAGGCCATGTTGTAGTACTGATCCTGCGTCCAACGCTCGAACGGGTGGTCGTGGCACTTATTGCAGTTGAATCGAATCGCCAGGAAGAGATGGGTGGTGTTCTCCATCACCGCATCAGGCGTGCGCAGGACTTTGTAGTAAGAGGCGGGGCCTTTCTCGGCGTTCGAACCAGTGGCCGTCAGGATTTCGTAGGCGAACTTGTCGTACGGCATGTTCGTGGAAATCGCGGTACGGATGTATTCGCGAAGTTTCTTCGCGCCGACATCACCCAAGAATTTGCGATTCACTTGCAGAAGGTCGGCCCACTTATTGGTCCAGTGATCGACGAATTCCTCGCTGCCGATGAGTTGATCGATCAGCTTGTCGCGCTTGACGCGCGTCGGCGACTTGTCTTCAATGAAAGCCCGCACGTTCTCCGGTTGCGGCGGCAGGCCGGTCAGGTCGATGGTCACCCGGCGGATGAACTCGGCATCGGTGCAGAGTTCGCTCGGCAGCACTTTGACCTTCTTGAGCTTCTCGTAGACGAGATCGTCGATGTGGTTGAATGATTCGGGATTGCTCCACTGGAAAGTGCCGCGATCACCCATGACGATTAACGCACTGGCAGCATAAGCCCCTTCGTAGCGGGCCAGCATGGTCGATTCGCCACGGCGGATGGTGCTGACCACCCCCAACTTATCGACGGTCGCCACCTCGGTGTTGCTGCTTTCGATGAAGGCCTCGGCCGTGACGTCGCGCTTCGAGCCGTCGCCGTAGGTCGCCATCACGACCATTTGCTGTTTCTGACCAAGCCGGGGAATGATTCGCTCGCGTGGCAGCACTTCGAGACTCGCCACCTTGCCCGCACTCAGATCGAGTTTCACGCCCTCGGAGATCCACATCTTCAGGAGTTCGTATGATGGATCACCCGGCTGCCACAAGACGCCACCCACATGGGGAATCGCCCCGGAGGGTTTCATCAACATCAGGCTGCGCTCGGGGGCGGCCCGGTTGAAACGCCGGCCTTCGAGATCGTCCGTCAACGCTCGATGATCGAAAATCGGATCGTAGCCGCGAAGAGAAAGTTTGAAACCGTTCTTCCCTTCCAGTGAACCGTGGCAAGTCCCCGCGTTGCAGCCAAGTTTCGACATGGCGGGCATGACGTCGCGCACGAAGCTGACCTGGTAAGGATCTTTGAAACCAGTCACGACGATCGGGGCCGAGATCGTCTGCCCGCCCGTGGAGATCTTCAGTTCCCCTTTGCCGTCAGCCGTGGGGCGCACCAAACCGTTGGGTGAAAGTGCGACCAATTTCGCGGAGGGTGTGAACGTCGCGAGGCGGGTGACATCGATCACGTCGCCGTTATCGAGCGTCGCATCCACGAGCAATTGCTTGTAATCGAACGGCGATTTCAGTTCGAGTTTCGCCGGCCTCACTTCGAGCTTCACCACCTTCGCGTTGGGCGGAAGCGATTCCTGACCCACGGCTGTGCCGATGATGAAAAGCGACGCGATGAGGGGGAGAGAGAAAAACGTGCGAACCATATTGATCGCCTCACGGGAAGACCAAGGAGGGAAGCCGGTAATGACACACGGCCTGTGGGAATGCGGGGCGGGGCGAAGGCGATTGCGGAAACCGAGTAAGGATAGTCTATCAGCAAAAAAGCGGGGAGGGAACGAGCGAATTGGGGAAAATGATTCTGTTACAGACGGCCCGGGAGGCCGGCCGGGTGCCATTCAGAGGCCGATTTTTTTATAAGTGGGACATTTCGGGACATTTTGGGACACCGAGCCAGGGTGAGAGGCGTCAAGGTAAGTTGTTTTGTGCTGGAATGCTCTTCCGGTAACGGGAGGGCGATCCATTCGGAGGGTAGGATCGATTTGGAGGAAGGCAAACAGGATTTTTGACGGTTGAACGACTACCCGCCAGGCCTCGGGGTGAGGGTTTCCGAACCCCGAGGATGCCTCACAAGAAATCCTCGGACCATGAAATACACATGAACCTCACAGGTTCACCATCACAAATGATTCGTGTTCGCGAGAGAGTCCTCCGCACCATTGTTCGCACTCTGGGAGCAGTGCCCCCGTTCGTCACGGCACCCCGGCTTGCTTGGCCGCTTGAGGATCGATCTTCTTCAATGCCTCGCCGACCTCCTTGCGGACTCCTTCATCTTCGTCCTTGAGCGCGTCGGTCAGTTTCGGAACGGCAACCCGAGCGTCCACACCCAACTTACCGAGCGATTTGGCGGCCGCCATACGGACTTTCCCATTCTTGTCTTTCAGAGTATCCGCGAGCGCGGCAACCACGTCCTTCGTGGCGATTCCGATATCGCCCAGCGCCTCGGCTGACATGAGACGAATATAGTCAGTGTTATTCCGCAAGGCTCCCACCAGTGCAACCACGACACCTTCGGCCGACGGCTCCATTTTTGATTTGGCCCAGGCCTCTTTTTCGCGAGCAGCTAACTTGGCGAGAGCCTTGGCGGCATCAGCGTTTCTGTCCTTCAAGGCGACCGCGAGCGCGGAAATCACGTCCTTCTCGGCAATTCCGATGTCGCCCAACGCATCGGCAGCCGAACCACGAACACTGGACTCCTCATCTCGCAAGGCGGCAATAAGGGCGGGCACAGCTCCCTCGGCCGCCGGTCCCATCTGGGACAGAGCCCAGGCAGCCCTTTCTCGGACTCCTTTCCACTGATCCTCCTTCAGGACCGTGCTAAGGGCGGGAACAGCGGCTTTACCCGCGGGGCCGAGCGATCCAATTAAGATGACAGTTTCTCGCTTGATGTTCGAATCGCTATTTTTGTCCTTCAGGGCGTCAATCACGATCGGTAGGGCGTCAACAATGGCGGGCTTGGCCGATTCATTTGCCCGGACTGTTGTCGCGAGCGCTCGCACCGCATTGATTCGGATCCCGAAGTTGTCGCTCTTCAGCGCCGAGAGGAATATGGGGATCGTGACGTTTGCTTCCGTTGGATACATCGACAAGCCGTGGATGGCGTTCGCACGAACCGACAGGTCCTTGTCGGCGAGGGCATCCATAAACAGGGGAACGACGCTCGGTCCCGTGGTTTTCAGAGCTTTATTGGCGAATTGAACGGCATAGTTGTTCTTTTCTCGCAACGACATATTCACGAGCGACGGAATGGCCTCTTGTGCCACGACTCCCATCTGACCGAAGACGCGGGCGGCTGCTCCACGGATTTTTTCGTCTGGATTTTTCAAGTCCGCGATTAGCGAAGTAGTGAGCGACGGCAGAATAGCCGGATCGATCCGCTTGAGCGCGTTGGCAGCTAGTTCGCATACGGGTTGGGCGAATAACTCCCCGCCGCGACCGGGCCGAAGATCGCGGAGGGCTACGGTGAGCGCCGGGATCGCCTCCTTGGCCGACGGTCCGATATGCCCGAGGATCACGGCAGCGGAGGCTCGATCGTTCGCGGCTGGACCGTTCAATTTCTCAATGGAAGGCGGAACCACGGCTGGGCCAATCTGCATCAAAGCAACGATTACGCGCTGGGCAGTCAAATAGCCGGTGTTATCGTTCAGCAATGTGAAGAGGTCGGGAATTGCCGCACTCGCGGCTGGACCGATGAAACCCAAGGTGGTAGCGGCCTCCCGGATCACTTGTTCGTCTTTGTCCCGCAGCGCGTTAATGAGCGTGGGAACTGCTGCGGATGCTTTTGAGCCCACCTTTCGAATCGCAAGTGCCGCGTCTATGCGCTCCGAGGGAACCGGGCTGGCAAGATGCGCCGTGAGTTTGTCCAACTCAGCCGCGGACTTGTCGCTTTCCGCCGGGACTTGCCCTAATGGTGCGGCTGGCTCCTGTTTCTTCCCGCAACCGAGAGGCAACAGGCCAAAAGCCACGATGAATCCAAACCATTTACTCCATCCCGTCATGATAGCTCCACTTCAAGCCTGCCCGGTAACCGGCGTTTTTGAAGGCTAGAGTAATAACCCATGTATCGCGGCAAACGCCCGCCAGCTTGTCTCACGGCTTCACCGTCAGCAACTGATTCCCCTTCACGCCCTTCTGGTTCACCGTCCCCTTGCCGTGCGGCAGGATCACTTCGACGTCAATCGTCTCTTCTTTGCCCAACCCGAAGTGGGTGATGGCGGTTTGGCCGGAGGCGTAGCCGAAGCCGACTGATACGTCGCGGCAGCCGATGAGGGCCGCGGGGTCGCCGAGTTTGCCGGCGGTGTAGAGGCGGATGCGTGAGCCGATGCCCATGCGGTTGACGCCCTTGTCTCCTTCGACGCGGACTTTCAGCCAGTTGCCGCCGGGGGTTTCGTTTTTCAAAAGCAGCGAGCGCGATTCCATCCACCAGTTGGGACATGCGGGGCCTTCATGCCCAGCGGCGTCAGGCCGCATTTCTTGGTGACATCCTCGTACGTGGGCACGCCATTCTTGATACCGCGATTCAGGTAGAGGCGGTTGGCGATCGGTTCCTTCCACGGGCTCGAAAAATGTTGGCCGAGGACCATGTCGAGCAGGCCGTCGCGGTTGACGTCGCAGAAGCAGACGCCGCAGATCATGTTGTCGCCGCCGGCCTTACCGTTGCCTTCCCACGCGAAAATCTTTCGCGAGTCGGGTGCTTCGACGAATTTGCCTTTGCCATCGTTGAGGAAGAGGACGTTGCCGCCACTTGGCGCGGCGAGGAAGATATCGGGCCAGCCGTCGTTATTCACATCGGCCGCGGCCACGCCGAGACCGGGGACACCTTCCGGCAGGCCGACCGCGCGCGAGACATCCTCGAATTGCAGATTCCCCTTGTTGCGGAAAAGTCGCGAGCTTTTGGTCTTCGAGCCGTTGTAGCCGACGATCGGTTCTTCGCCGACGAGAAGATCGAGCAGTCCGTCGCCGTCGTAATCGAGCACGGCAACGCTACGGCCACCGAAGGC
>JAIOQJ010000480.1 GCA_021413475.1 Planctomycetota bacterium
TCGCGATCAGATACGGCCGATTCTGCAAGCGATAGACGCGATTGAGTACGTCGATCAACTCGCGAAATTGCTCCTCCGCCAGGCCGCGGATGATTTCGCAGGCCTTTTCGGCCTTGAGTGGTTGCCCGCCAATAAAGAGCATCGCTTCGATGATCTGCAACGGCGAAGGCGGCACTTCAGATTCGAAATCGGCTTCCGCCAACGGCACTTCGGGTTCGACAGCCTCGGCTTCCGCCACCGGCTCGGGGAGCAGCCCGTCGGCGATTCCCTCATCGGGCGTATCCAGTTCCCATTCTTCGTGGCCAATCTGCGCGGCCAGCGACTCGCCGAGTTCTTGCGGCGACGGAGCGGACGTTTCCGGCTGGTCTTTGGAGTTCTTCATAGTCGCGAGATGGGATACGGCAGGAAGAAGATACCTGTGACGAAGGTACCGATCCAGAGGGCACTGAAAAGGATCGACAGCGTGACATGCCAACGTTTGTGGGTTTTGCCGCTATAGAGCATGAGCGGAAGCACGATCGCGGCAGGGATCGAGAAACAGAGATGAATGAATAGCGAACGTCGATCTTCCGGGCTGAAACCCGAGGTGAATTCGGGATTCACGAAACGGATGATGAGTTCGAGACCGAGCACTGCCGTCATGGTGAGCGTGAAGAAGATCACGTTCAACCGCCCATGCAGCCGTTTGTGGCCCAGGGCCAGGGCGACAAGCGATGAAAGTAGAATCACGGTCACGGTGGCGACCGCGATTTTGAGAATCGGTATGATGACGTCCGGCGCAAACAACAGATGGCCCTCCCGTGAAATCATATGGCTTCCGGCGACTCAGGGGCTACATTTTCGCGCGGTACCGGGTTACAATGGCGCGGCGAAGTCTTACTTCCCCGTTCCGATTGGAGGCTGGTCATGTCGTTGACCTTGCTCCTGACTGCCGCATCATTCCTGGTCCCCGCCCCCGCCGAGAAGCCCGAAGGCTGGACCGGGCAGGTCGTTATGCAAAAGCGTACCGGTACATCGTACCGCGTCGACCAGAACATTCAGAAATCCTCCGGCAATCTCCTGATGATCGAGTACCGCGTCATTCGCGACGCCGGCGAGGAAGTTGTCGTCTTCGAGAATGGTAAGGAAGTGTTCGTTCGCAAAGAAGCGATGATCCCCCAGTCGGAAGCCATCGCGTACTTTTCCGAGGTGATTCAGAAAGAACCATCCGATGCGAACGCCTACGCCTTTCGTGGTTGGGCCAACAAACAGAAGAAGAATTTCGAGAGCGCCCTCGACGATTATAGCAAGGCCATCGACATCGCTCCGAACCAGTGCGCTTGGCGGAACAACCGGGCCTTGATCTGGATCGAGAAAAAGGATTACGACAAGGCCATCGCCGATTACGACGAGGCACTCAGGCTTTTTCCGCAGTACGGTCTCGCCTTTCGCAATCGCGGCCATTGTTGGCTGAAAAAGAAGGAATACGCGAACGCGCTCAAAGATTTTGAGAAATCGGCGGAGCTCGACCTGACCTCGCCTCATGCGCTTAACAGTCTGGCCCGTCTGCTGGCGACGTGTCCCGACGATAAAATTCGCAACGGCGAGAAAGCCCTCGAACACGCCAAGAAGGCCTGCGAGATGAGCGAATGGATAAACGGCTGGCTGATCGACACCCTCGCCGCCGCCAATGCCGAAATTGGCAAGTTCGACGAGGCAATCAAGTACCAGGAAAAGGCTTTCGCCGACCCATTCTACACGCGGGAAAAAAAAGACGTGGAAGAAGCCCGCAAGCGGCTGCAATTGTATCGGGATAGGAAGCCATTTCGGGATGTCCCGAAATAACTCGCGTTAACCCGACGCGCTAGCGAGGGATTCGGCCGACCCTCGCTAGCGCGTCGGGCTAACGCAAGCGGCTAACCGTCGAACTCACCCAAATTGCTTCCAGAAATAATACGCCGACAAACCAAATCCAATCGCGATGACGATCCAGCGCACGTAGATCGCCTTTAGGCGCCGGGCAACTCGTGCCCCGAGATAGCCGCCGATGATCGCGGCGATGCCCATGGCGATCGCGTAGTTCCAGTGAACTTGCCCATTGAAGATGAACACGCCCGCGGCGATGCCGTTGATTCCACCCGCCAGCACCGTTTTGACACCATTCATGTGATGGATGTCGCCCGCTCCCATAAAGCCGAGCGCACTTAGCATCAAGATCCCAATCCCGGCCCCGAAATATCCTCCATAGATCGCCACGAAGAATTGGAAAGCAACGATCCAGTAGACCGTTCGCGTTGACGGCGGACCTTCGTGCTTGTGCGCCCCAATCCAACGTTGCGCGGGCTTCTGCAACATGAATAGGACGGCCGCTCCGAGGATCAGCCAGGGGACGAGCGCGTTAAACACTTCTTGCGGAAAACTGATGACGAGGAACGCGCCGACGCCACCGCCGAGCAAACTCGGACCGATCAATTGAAGGAGGAGTTTCCGCTTAGTCGCCAGTTCTGCCCGGTAGCCCCACGAGCTTGCCAGCGATCCCGGCAGCACGGCAACGGTGCTGGTGCCGTTCGCCATCACGCCGTTGCCATTGAGGGCCGCGAACAAGGCGGGGAACGTGAGCAAGGTCCCACCGCCGGCGATTGAATTGATCGCGCCGGCAAGCAGGGCCGAGCCGCAGAGGAACAGGTATGTCAGTTCGGTTTCGGACATTGAAAATTACAGGCGAGCCGGCTCCCGTGAGGGGCCGGAGGATTTGAGATTCCTCCGGATTTGAGATTCCTCCGGCCCCTCACGGGAGCCGGCTCGCCAACTTGTTACCTCCACTTCACCGTGACGCCCAGATACTCTTCCTTCTTCTTCAACAGTCCCTCATAGGCGTCGCCGAGCCCTTCGGGCTTGATGGCGTGGGTCACCAGCTTGTCGGTGCTCAGGCGTCCGGACGCGAGGGCCGCCAGCAGCCAATTCTGGGCCTTGTTGATGTCCCAATAACCGTTCAGGCGGAAGTGCGACGGTTCGAAGAGCATGTTGCCATGGGCCCCGCAAACTTCAATGTACCGGCGATGCAGATCGTCGTAGAAATTGACGTTCTGGGCCAGCCCGCGCGGGCTGCCAACGACGATCACCTGTCCCGCATCGCAAGCCAGCGACATAGCCGTCGGCACGGCCTGGGGCACGCCGGTGGCATCGACGACGATCTCGGTGCCGCGACTGCCAAGGAATTCTCCGAGCATTGTCTTCGCATCGCCCGCCGAGGGATCGATCACATGCGACGCCCCGGCGGCCTTCGCGGCCTCGCGGCGCATCACGACGGAATCGATGCCAATTACCGGATGGCAACCGGCCGCGAGGGCACACCGCAGGGCGAATTGGCCGATGATGCCGAGGCCGAGTACCGAAACGGAACGACCGAGCGTTAGTCCCGCTCGCAAGACACCGCCGAAACCGTAGCGGGAGATACACGCAAGAGCGGCTTTCTCGTAGGCAAGCGAATCCGGCATTTTCCAGAGCCGGCCGCGTTCGTGGCCGATGGTCAGCAGTTCGTGAGAAGCGTGATTGCCCGGATAACTGACGCGCTGGCCAGGGACCCAGTCCTTGATGTCAGATCCGACAGCCACGACGCGACCTGCCGCGGAATAACCGGGCCGGAACGGGAACTTCCAGTCCGGCATGTTCGGATCTTTCAGCCACTGGTGCGTGCCGGTGTAGACGGCGAGTTCGGTGCCGGCGCTGATGGCGCTGACCTCACACTCGACCAGGATCTGGTTCGCGGCAGGCGCGGGGAGATCGACCTCGCGCACTTCGACTTTGAACGGTTCGACGAGTTGAGCTTGGCGTGCTTTCATGGGAAGGATAACCACGGAGACAGAAAGAAGACTCGGAAGGCCACACAGAAATCATGCCTATTAAATGAAATGCGGGTAGAATCGTCTCTCGAAGCCCGAGGTGAGGCTTTGCGAACCTCGGGGCTTGAGAATACAACTCCTTCTTTCCTTGACTCCCTGGCCACGCTCCCGGATAGTAAAGGCTAATTGGCCACTGTCTCTCACCAAGGAGTCTTCCGTGAAAAGTGCTCTCGCAATTGCATTCGTGATGTTGCTCGCTCCCATTCTCCGAGCCGAGGAACCGGCTGTAGGCATCAAGAAGACCAAGAACACCATCGAATTCTCTGTTGGCAAGGACAAGGTCACCACCTACCACTTCGGCGAAAGTGTCGCCAAGCCGTATTTCTACCCACTCTACGCTCCCGGAAACGTGCCGGTCACCCGTGCATGGCCGATGGAAAAGGGCGCTCCCAAGGAAACCGTCGACCACATTCATCAGAAGTCAGTTTGGTTCTGCCACGGCGACATCATCCCCGAGGGGATTGAACTGAAGGCGAAGATCAAGGGCGTAAAAGGCGTCGATTTCTGGTCTGAGAACGTGGGCCACGGCAAGATCGTTTGCACCGAAGTCGGCGAACCGAAGATGACCAACAAAGGTGCCAGCATTTCGACGCGCAACGAATGGCGGACGGCCGAGGGCGTCAGAATCCTCGATGAAGTGCGGACGATCCATTTCCAAGTCATCGGCGATTCGCGCTTGCTAACCCTCGACATTGAACTAACCGCCTCGGTCTGCCCGCTCACCTTCGGCGACACGAAAGAGGGTTCGATGGGCGTTCGCGTCAACGACGAGATCATCACCAAGAACGGCGGCCATTTCTACAACGCGAACGGCAAGGTCGATGAAAAAGAGATCTGGGGCCACCCCTCCGATTGGTGCGATTACGTTGGCAGCGTCGGCGGCAAGCTGGTCGGTATCTCCGTTTTCGACGATCCGAGCAACAAGCCTCGTGCCAACTGGCACGCCCGCGGCTACGGCCTGATGGCCGCCAACCCGTTCGGCCGCGACCACTCGTTCCCCAGCCAAAAAGGCAACACCGACCTGTTCAAAATGGCCAAGGGCGAGAAGGTGAAGCTCCGTTACGGCATCCTCGCTCATGCGGGCGACACGAAGGCCGCGAAGGTCGCGGAGGCGTATGAGGTGTTTAAGAAGCGGGTGGATTAAAGTGCGCAACGGGGAGGCAACTCATTGCGAGCCGTCTCCCCATTTTCATTTTTCCCCCGGCACGACAACGCGGACACCAAACAAGTGGGTCCCGAACGCGAAAGACTCGTATCGGATACGAAGATTGCGCGGCCCTGGTTTCGCGTCCTTCGCCGTTGCGATTGTAATCCCGGACTTGTGCCATTTCATTTCGACACCGTCGGCAACTTTGAATAGATTGCTACCATTAAGCCAAACGGGCATGACTTTTTCATCGCTGAAGGGCGCGAGGATTTTTTCGATGTAAACCAAGT
>JAIOQJ010000481.1 GCA_021413475.1 Planctomycetota bacterium
GATGACGACCGGAACGTCTGCGAGGGCATGTTCGACAGCCGCCTGCCACGGTTGCGCTCTGCCCATCTCAATTGAGCCGGCCAGGAAAACGGAGCGTTCGCCTTCGGATACATCGAGCGGTGTTGGTGGTTTCAGGATTCGAGCCATGCGAGTGTCCACAAATAGAGGCGATGGTTTCTATTTGTCAGCCAACAATCTCTTCGACAAAAAATACCGAGTCTGCCCCGATGGATAGTCCGGCAGTTCGCCGAATACTTGGTACCCAAGTCGGCGGTAAAAATCAGGTGCCTGAAAGGAAAAAGTGTCTACCCACGCGCTGTGGCAACCGCTGGCGATGGCGACTCGTTCGGACTCTTCGACCAACTTCCGACCCCATCCGCTGCGGCGAAATTTCTCGGACACCGATAAGATGCTAATCCTCAGCCAACCCCAGTGAAGCTCTCCGATCAAGCCGCCAAATATTGACCCGACCTCATCTCGAAGGACGAATGCCAGAGAGGCGGGGTTCCATTCAAAACCACGATCGCGGGTGTATTGATCGAGGGATGAAACGATCGAGGCTCTGAGATCGGGTGTTATGTCTCGTGTGCACTCGAGCGATAGCACGTCGTCATTTTCCATTTGCTTCTCCATGAATCGATCCTAATCTCAAAATTGAGGATCGTTTTCGTCTTCAAGGAGCGGAACAAAATGGAACAATTTGGAACACGGGTGAAAAAATCAGGCGGGATCGCTCGTTCCGGCACCGAATCGAAAGTTGAGGGGAGACCTCAAAATGTCACAATATGTCACGAAATGTCACACTAATAAAAAAATCGGACGGGTTGAGGGGCTCTGGCCTTAGTGGGGAGCCGGAGACCCTGTCACGACTGCACCAACGGTGGCACGCGACGTCAGTACCGTCACGACATTGGAGCGAACTTGGGCGAAGCCGCCGCTGACATTCCATTTCTGAACCTTGGTGCCGACGGTAATACGTAACTCGCCGGTGCCGAGACGGCCGATGAGCGGGGCGTGCAGGGGCAGCACGCCGAGTTCGCCATCGACCATCGGCAAAACGATGAAGTCGGCCTTCTCGTCGAGGACGGCTTTTTCCGGAGTTACGATCACCACTTGCAAATTCGCCATGGTTGCACTTCTTCGGCTCGGAATCTTGAACTACTTCGCCATCTTCTTGTAAGCTTCTTCGACTTCTTCAATCGCCCCGACGTACATGAACGCTTGTTCGGGAACGTGATCCCACTTGCCTTCGCAAATTTCTTCGAAGCTGCGGATCGTGTCGGAGAGCGAGGTCACGTTGCCAGGTTTGCCGGTGAACGGTTCGGCCACGATGAACGGCTGCGACAGGAATCGCTCGATACGGCGGGCGCGGTTGACGATCTGCTTATCTTCCTCGGACAATTCCTCGACGCCAAGGATGGCGATGATGTCCTGAAGTTCGCGGTTACGCTGCAAGATCGTCTGCACGCGGCGGGCGACGTTGAAGTGACGCTCGCCGATGTACTGAGGATCGAGCAGACGGCTGTTCGAGGCCAGTGGATCCACGGCAGGATAGATGCCCTTTTCAGAAATCGCGCGTTCGAGATAGATGAACGCATCGAGATGCTGGAAGGTATTGGCCGGGGCGGGGTCGGTCGGATCGTCAGCGGGGACGTACACGGCTTGCACCGAGGTGATGGCTCCGCGAGCGGTCGAGGTGATCCGCTCCTGCAAAGCACCCATTTCCGTGGCGAGGGTTGGTTGGTAACCCACGGCGCTCGGCATACGACCGAGAAGAGCCGACACTTCCGAACCGGCTTGCGAGAAGCGGAAGACGTTGTCGACGAAGAGCAGCGTCTCAGCACCCGTGGTATCGCGGAACCACTCGGCCATGGTGAGGGCCGACAGGGCGACGCGAAGACGGGCACCGGGCGGCTCGTTCATCTGGCCGAAGACCATCGCGGTACTTTCGAGCACCGACTTGGCATCGGCTCCGACGCCGGCCTTGGTTTCTTGCATTTCCAGCCAGAGATCGTTTCCTTCGCGAGTACGCTCACCGACGCCCGCGAACACCGAGTAGCCTTTGTAGACCTTCGCGATACGCGCGATCAACTCGGTGAGAATAACCGTCTTGCCGAGGCCGGCACCGCCGAACAGACCGGCCTTACCACCGCGGACCAGCGGAGTGAGCAAGTCGATGACCTTGATGCCGGTCTCGAGAATTTCGGACTTCGGCGATAGGTCGGAGAATTTCGGAGGATTCTGATGGATCGAACGAAATTCCTTGGCATTGATCGCCCCGCGACCATCGATCGGATCGCCGAGCAGATTGAAGACGCGGCCGAGCGTTTCCATGCCGACGGGTACCTGAACGCCTTTTCCCGTATCGACCACCGCCATGCCGCGCATCAGGCCGTCGGTCGAACCGAGAGCCACGGCCCGGACCCGGCTGCCGCCGAGGTGCTGCTGCACTTCGCCGGTCAGGTGAATCTTCACACCCTTGTGGTCGTCGTCTACGTCGATGGTCACGGCATTGTAGATTTCGGGCAGATGACCTTCGTCGAACTCGACGTCAAACGTCGAGCCGATGATCTGCACAATCGAACCCTTCTTCGCGGCGGTAGCTACCATGTCGTCTCCGGTGTCACTCTTCCCCCGACCATGCGAGGGGTATTTTCAATTCGCCTTCGGAATCAGAAAACTCAAATGGTGGGCACAATGGATCAGTTGCAGTTTGATCACGTCTTCAACAGTTCGCTTGCCAAAAACCGGGGAAGGATGCACTTCGCCTTTGTAATTCTTCAGGCGTATCGCAACGTCCTTCAAGCGATTCACGGCAGCCGTTTCGTCCGCATCCGAGGCCGGGATCGAACTCTTCAGCGTTGGCTTTCCGGCCGGCATCTTGCCGGTAGTCACGATCTTGTGATACCAGCTATTCCCTGCGGTATTGCGAAGCATCCACATCATCAAACCCATCAGGCAACCAGGCTTCGGGTAGCCATCGATCGGGTAACTAAGCCAGTTCGCCAAATGGCCGCTCGCCTGGGTGAGGTTCCAACTGCCGGCTTGGTCGTAACCCTTCAATCGCAACAGATCAATATCGGCCACGACTTCGTCGAGGTTGCGAAACACAAGTTCTCGGCGTGCAACCGGCATCGTTATTTCAATGCTTCGGAACCCGCAATCAGTTCCGAAATCTCCTTCGTGATGTTGGCCTGGCGGGCGCGGTTGTATTGTTGGCTCAACGCCCTGATCAAGTCGGCGGCATTCTCGGTGGCGGCTTTCATCGAGATTCGGCGTGCGATCTGCTCGCTGACGGCCGCATCGAGGAAGCACTTGAAGAGCCGGGCCTTAAAGGCCGCGGGGACGATCTCTTCGAGGATTTCACTAGCGTTGGGCAAGAACTCATATGGATCGTTGCTGCCGGTGGCGGCGGCTTTGTGCCGGCTGATATCCTCGGCCACCCCCGAGAGAGGTAGCAGCGTTTCGACGACCGCTTCTTGTTTGGAAGCGTTGATGAATCGCATGTACGCGACTTCGACCCGATCGATTTGCCCGGACGTGTACATCTTGATGTACCGATCGGCAATTTGCTCGACCTCGGCGAACGACGGTTTGTCGTCGAACTGGGTGAAGCTGTGCGTGCCCTTAATTCCTTGATACCGGAAAAACGCGATGGCCCTTTTGCCCGACAGTTCCATGTCGTATGGGGTATTCTCCGATTTCATCTGGCGGGTACGAATGACCGCTTCCCTGATGATGCTGCCGTTGTAGCCGCCGCACAAACCGCGATTCGAGCACAGAATCAACAACAGACTTTTCTTTACCGGCCGAACCACGAGCAACGGATGCGAAACATCCGAGGCGTTTTTGGTCAGATCCGCGGCAATCTCCGCGATCTTGTGCGTGTACGCTTCCGCCGCGGTCGCCCGATCGAGCGCCTTCTTGAAGCGCGCGGTGGCGATCAATTCCATCGTCCGCGTGATCTTGCGGATGTTGCGGACGGCCTTGCGGCGCTGGACTAGGGCACGAAGTTTTGCCATTTTTCAGTGCTCAACCTTTAAACTGCGGTTGGAACGCTTCGATCGCCGCATGGAGGTTTTTGGCAATCTCGTCAGTGATCTTCTTTTCCTTCACCAACGCGTCGCGGACTTCCGTCTTCTGTTCCTTCATGTAATTGAGGAACTGCTCTTCCCAGGCCCGGACCTTCTTACGATCGACCTTGTCCAACCCGCCCGCGTTGGCGGCGAAGATGATCAAAATCTGATCGATGACGTTCATCGGCTTGAACTGGGGCTGCTTGAGTACTTCCACCATGCGATAGCCGCGGTCGAGCGATTGTTGGGTAGCCTTGTCAAGCTCGGTACCAAGCTGGGCGAACGCTTCGAGTTCGCGGAAGGCGGCCAAGGTGAGCTTCAGACCACCGGCGACGCGTTTATCCTTCATGGCACTGATCTGGGCGTTGCCACCGACGCGGCTGACCGAGATGCCGACGTCCACCGCGGGACGGACACCCGCGAAAAACAGCGACGGCTGCAGGTAAATCTGCCCGTCCGTGATCGAGATCACATTGGTCGGAATGTATGCCGATACTTCACCTTCGAGGGTTTCGATAATCGGCAAGGCCGTCAGCGAACCACCGGAAGTAGCCACCCGAGCGAGCTTGTGCCCGGGGAACTTGGGGAGATCGTGATGCTCCGCATACGCCTTGCCAACCACTTCGGAGGGCCCGAGGTAAACGCGGCCCTTTTCGCCGGGCTGCCGTTTACGGGTGGGATCGACTTCACTATTTACGCCCCAATCGTCGGTGACTTCCCCGTCTTTCGTATCGTTCGGCACGATTACCCAGCGATCGGCGAGCTTGGCGGATCGTTCCAGCAGGCGGCTATGGCAATAGAACACGTCGCCGGGGTAGGCTTCGCGGCCGGGAGGACGACGAACCAACAGCGACAACTGGCGATAAGCGGCCGCCTGCTTCGACAAGTCGTCGTACACGACCAGCGTGTCTTTCCCTTTGTGCATGAAGTATTCGGCCATCGCCGTGCCGGCATAGGGCGCGATGTATTGAAGCGGAGCCGCATCGGCGGAGGTGGCGCAGACGACGATGGTGTAATCCATCGCCCCGTTGCGGCGGAGGTCTTCGACGATCTGAGCGGTCTTCGCTTGCATCTGTCCGCAAGCGACGTAGACGCAGATAACGCCTTCGCTCTTTTGATTGATGATGGTGTCGATGGCGATGGCGGTCTTGCCGGTCTTACGGTCGCCGATGATGAGTTCGCGCTGGCCGCGGCCGATCGGCGTCATCGAATCGACGGCCTTGATGCCGGTTTGCAACGGCTGTTTGACCGGTTGGCGAGCGGCGATGCCGGGGGCCGTGGTTTCGAGGGGAAGGAACTCTTCGGTGATGATCGGTCCCTTACCATCGAGAGGATTGCCGAGCGGATCAACGACTCGGCCAATCATCGCTTCACCGACCGGCACGCTCAGCAGCTGGCCGGTGGTGCGGACCTCGTCGCCCTCATTGATCTTGAGGTAATCGCCGAGGATGATGATGCTGACCGAGCTTTCCTCAAGATTGAACGCCAGTCCGCGCACGCCCGTGGCGGTGAACTCGACGAGTTCACCGGCCATGACGCCGGAAAGGCCGTAGATGCGCGCGATGCCGTCGCCGACTTCGAGCACCCGGCCAACTTCACGGGAAACGAACTGCGCGCGAAAATCCTCGAGCTCAGACGTTAGAACTGAAACGATCTCGTCCGGTTTGAATCTCATGGCTGCCTCTTGCCAGGAACTTCGTGCGCAGGGCGTCGAGCCGGTACAGCACGGTTGAATCGAACACTTTGTCACCAACGTGCAGGCGGATACCGCCCAGCAAATTCTCTTTAATTCGATTGATCAGGATCGGCGTTTCGTGAAGCCTCTCGGCCAACATGGCCCGCAACTTTTCAAGCTGAGACTCGTCCAGCGGCACGGCCGACTCGACGAGGATGCGGATACGCTTCGCGAGTTTATCGCGCAACGCCTGGTAGGAAACCGCGATCAAACGCAGATGCGTCATCCGATCGTGCTTGCACAGTAGCTTCAAGAAATCCAGAAACAGGGGCGAGCATTTGTCGGTGAACGCCTTCTCAATGACGGCCATCTTGCGTTTACGGTGTACCGCGGGATTCGCAAAGAACTCCGCGAGCACGGGATGGGCCACGAACACTTCTCGAGCGAGTGAATGGAGTTCGTCGCCGATCTCGATGTCCACTTTCTGCGCCCGGGCGACGTTCAACAGCGCTTCCGCGTAAATGGAGGCATTGCGTGCAGCTAGCCGGCTCCGGTCGGTTTCGAGAAGAATCTCTTCGTAGAGCTTCTCGACGCGCGACATCTCTCCCGGGTCAATAACGTTACCCGCTGCGATCGATTCGACAAAGGAGCCCGGCATCGGCATTGCGAATTCTCCCGCGTCCGTTTAGGCCTTGATGAGCTGCTGAAGTTCGGTCAGCGATTCGTCTACCAATCGGCGATGATCTTCGCTGGAAACGATTCGGCCGATTGCCTTCGAAGAGACCAGGGTCGAAAGCTGCACCGTTTTGTCCCAGATCTCCTTGAGAGCCTGATCGCGAGCGGTTTCGATTTCCCGCTTGAGACGATCTCGCTCCGCCTGGATATCCGCGGCCGCGCGAGCCTTCTCCGCTTCACGGTAAACGTCGGCATCGCGGCGAGCTTCCGCCAAAACAGCGGTGATCTCTTCATTGGCCTTCGCTCGCTGAGCCTTCACCTCGGCCAGCAGTTTCTCGGCTTCTTCGCGTGCTTTCTCCGCATCGGCCCGTGCCAGGAAGATCACGTTCTCACGTTTCTCCAGGCCGTCGATGATCGGCTTCCAGGCATACTTGCCAAGAATCACGAATAGCAATCCAAAGACGATCAGCGTGTAAATTGCCAAATCGTAACGCTTGATGCCCATGAACGCGGTCTTGTCTTTTTCGCCATGAGCGGCGTCCTTTTTCTCGGCGGATTTCTTCTCGCCCTCTTTCGGGGCGTAGGCATCCTTGGCGTCCCCTTCCTTCGGCGTCGACGAATCCGCAAACGCGGAAGAAACCTGTGTGCCGACGGCGACCAGCAGACCAAAGCCAATCGCCAACGAATAGAGCAACCCGGTCCTCATGGAACCTTCCTCCCTAGGGGGATGATGGAAAAAGACCCCGAAGGATCAACCCATGATGCGAGCGGCAACGAGGAAGCAGAGCAGCAATGCAATGATGGCGGCACCTTCGACGAGAGCCGCGAGCACGTACATGACGCCCTGGATCTTGCCGCTTTGCTCAGGTTGCCGAGCAATGCCCGAAAGGGCGGAAAAGCCGATCAGACCGAGGCCGATGCCGGCACCGATGATCGCCAAGCCCATGCTGATGCCAGCACCCAAACCGGCCCAGTTCGGATCGGCAGCCGGAGCGGCAGGGGTGACGATGAGGAGAGTAGCCAAAGCGATCAAGACGCGGGAAGCGAGAGTCATGGAACGAATCACTCCTGCAAGAGGGTTTGAAGACGGTTACCTGGATGCTAGTCGCCCTACGAAACGGATCGACTCAGTGTTGTGGATGCATGGCAAGACCAATAAAGATCGCGGTAAGGAATGTAAAAACGAACGCCTGGAGGCACGCGACGAACAGTTCGAGCATGCTGAGTGCAACGACCAGCATCACGCTGGAGAACGTCACACCCCAGACGATAAATTCCCCGGCTCCAGCCAAAACGGCGATTTTGATGAACGACAGAATAATCACGAGAACGGTATGGCCCGCAAGCATGTTGGCGAACAACCGAACCGCCAAAACCAAGGCTCGGATAAATGCGCCGAGAATTTCCAGGAAAAACATTCCGACCAGAATCGGCGGCCCGAGGACTTTCATGATGGGATCGTTCATGTCAATGTGCGGGATGAACGTCTTCATGTAGCCGATGAAGCCATGATTGGCCTTGAATCCGTTATAGTGGATGACGCAAAACGATACGAGCGCGAGCGCGGCGGTCACGGCCAAGCTGGCTGTTGCCGAGGCCAAAAACGGGATCATTCCGAATAAATTCAGAACGATGATAAACAGGAAAAGCGTCCACAAATACGGGAGGAATCGCTTGTAGTCGTGATCGCCGATGGCGGGCTTGGCTATTTGATCGCGAATGAAGAGAAGAATAAATTCCAGAAAATTCCAGAGTTTTCCTCTCGGCGGCTGGCCGGTGGCAATTCGGCGCGCAACCCAGACGAAGCCCCAGACGAGCAATCCCGCTGCCAGAAGTTCCAACACCATGAATTTGGTAATCGAACCCGGCAAATGGAAGCCGTGCAGTAAACTGTCCGGATTCGCGGTTTCAAAAAATTCGAACGCATTCGAGTCAGAGACATGACTGAACGGATCGAGTGTTTCGTTCTCAGATGCCATTTCCCGAGCCTGTTTGGACTACCTGAAGAAAGTTTCTTAGTGAAAGGTATCGATATAGAGTAAACGGGTTTCGACGAACAGGGTGACTAGATAAAACACGATCGACCAGCTTACAAAAGACGACACGTGTTCCTTGACCATCGGCGAAATAATATACAATAAAACACCACCGCCAACCGTCATGGACATCCGAAACGCGGTGGTGAGCAAAACGCTCACGATCTTCACTTCCGGCGATTTTTCGCTCAGACGCCCGGCGGCGAAGAGTACGATGACTCCCGGAATCAAGCAAATCACGGCTGCCAGCACGATCACAAGGAACGGAGGTTCCTTCACCAAAAAACTCAGCGGCAGGTACATGACAAGACAACCGGCCAATGCACTCAGCAAAAGCAGGCCGATGCGGCGAATCATGATCCGCTCCGATTCTTCGCCAAGATCAAAAGGCCCACGCAGCCCAACAAGCCCAAAACAATTCCGACCAACGTGGCCCACGGCGTCCAACCAAGCTGTGCGTCAAGAATAACGCCCAACACGACCGGCCCCACCAGGGAAGAACCTGCTTGGGAAGCGATCATCCACGGTTGAGCCGGCGGCCGGTCACCGCCGTTCATGGTAAATTCCGATCGGACAGATAGTTCGAAAAGGAGTACGACGCCGAGATTGAAACTCGCCGTCATTCTGAGAAGTGAGCGAAGAGGGTCAAGGGAGAATGCGAAAATTAAGGATGGTCGTCCTACGGAGCGGAGGAGGTTTTAGCCCATCGCCGGCCCAGAGAAACTCGGCATCTGGCGAACCACGGAGCAATTTCGTCCGCTTTTCTTGGCGTCGCTGAGCGCGGCCGAGGCGGCGTGCCGCATCTGATCGTAGCCGACCAGAGTGTTGGCGTCAGCGACGACCATGCCGACGCTGACGGTCATCTTGATTGTGTCGCCCTTGTATTCCGTGCTGCCGGTTTCAACCGTTTTTCGAACGCGCTCCGCCAAAATCACCGCGCCTTCGAGTGTCGTATCCGGCGCGACGATCATGAACTCCTCGCCCCCGACGCGGCCGACGGTATCGATCGTCCGCACGGCATTCACAAGCGTGGCACCCAGCCAGATCAGCACGTGATCGCCGCCAGGCAGCAGATAGCGGGTGTTGATATCCTTGAAAAAATCGGCATCGACAAGACCCATCGCAAGCGGCGCGGGGTTGCGAGCTCGGCGCAGGAGTTCGTTCTTGGCCAACCGATCCATGGCCCGGCGATTCGGCAGGCTGGTTAGGGCATCGGTCAGGGCCATTTTTTGCAGCATCGAGTTTCGTTGCTGAAGTTGGCGGTTTGTCGCTTCGAGCTCGCGGGTGCGATCGGCCACGCGTTGTTCAAGCTCCACGGTAATACGTCTGAGCTCATCGAGCAAATTTTCGTGGCTTCGCTCGAGTAGAAAGGTCCGGGCCGTATTCCGGATCAATTGCATGAGCTGGTCGGGGCGCCAGGGTTTGAACAAGAATCGTTGAGCGAGGCCGGTATTGATCGCGTTGACCGCGTCCTCCATGCTGTAGATGCCGGTCATCAAGATGCGCACGCTGCGTGGCGATTTTTCCTTGACCCACTCCAGAAATGGGATGCCCTGCATACCGGGCAATTGCTGATCGGAAACGACAATTTCGAACTCGTGTTCGTTGAAGAGTTCCTGGGCTTGCTCGGCCGACTCCGCTCCATGGAAATCATAATCCACGGCCAGCAAGCCCCGTGTCAGATTTAACAGGGCTGGCTCGTCGTCGATAACCAGGACGGAACACTTGAAACGACTCACCGAGCATTCTCGATTGTGGGGAAGCTTGGCGGATCGAGGAAAGCGAGAGGACCTTCCATCGAGCGTCAACAAAGCAAATCAACTGCCGGGAACGCCTAAAGATTCAGACGATCATTCAGCCTCTTCGTCCCCGGATTAGCGAGGTGAAGAGGACTGTTTTGGGGGCCGGTGCCGATTTACCTCACTTGATGCACTAGGCAATATAACTCAAAAATTCACCGGAGGTGGAAAGTTCCGGCTTGGGAATCATCGATTGTCAGGATTTCACGCGTTTCGGGGATGGCAGCTCGACTCACGAAGCCGATGAAAAAGGACTGATTTGATGATAAATGTTATCTTTCAGTGAAAAATGGATTACATTCCGAATCAAGCGAGGTATAATTCGAACTCGTTTCAAGGTAGGGAGGGAACGATTGTAAGGGGGCCTATTTTCTGATTTTTTGAACAAACCCCTTGCGGGGTCGCATAACCCTCATTACAATCTGTTGTCTTTACTTTTAGGGAGGTACATACGCTTATCCAGGCCGACTGGTTTTCCAGCCGGTTTTTTTCGTCGCATGGAGGTAACGAAGAGGATATTCACCCCCCCTCAGGACCGCCCTCGGGACACGGGCGCCACTGAATCGGTCACGCCGAGGAAATTTGGGCTTCTTTTTTGGAAGTGAGCCAAAATCCCCTGGGCGTTCGTGGGCTTGTCGCCTCCGAACAGACCGTCCCCTGCCCAATGTCCCTCCGCCGAATACTCAAACAATCCGGGGAAGGATTGCCATGAAGTCAACTGTGAAGAAGAAGACCCACCATGTTTCATCAGCGAAACCGGTCGCGGAAACTCCGCTGACCGCTTTCTCTTCAGAACTCCTGACACCGGAGGAAGAGCGCGAGCTCCTCACCAGTTTCTGGGATTGCAAGATGGAGCTCGTTCGAGTCCTCATC
>JAIOQJ010000482.1 GCA_021413475.1 Planctomycetota bacterium
CAGGCAAGATCTGGTCGCGGTTGCACCAACGTCGCGATTTAGTGGATGCGCTGCGCGAATCAATGTTGCCGAAAGTGGCGATTGTGCGGGGGGTCGAAAACGGCGAACGGCTGCCCAAGGGCCTGCCGATTTCGTTGCCCGGTGAACGGTTCCTGCGCTTCTCGCCCGCACTTGATCCGGGCACATATCAGCTCCGCGCACTCGGGTCGCGCAAACTTTTACACCTCGAACCGGGCGACCGCGCCTTGCTCGAGATGAGCCGCAAGGATGGACGCATGGACCTGCGCATTCCGCTTTATGCGGACATCCTAACCCACATACCCGCCAACCTCCGCACCGACAGCACGAATGGCCGAGTCCATATGACACTGACGAAGAATTCCCTCACGGACCGGGGCACAAGCAACGATCTTCAAATGGTGGCAACGCTCGAACGCAAAACCCAAGATCGGGAGGAGGAGCTCCGGATCGACCGTCCGTGGTTCGTCTGGTTCGAGGTGACGCCGCGAAATGCCGCCGATGGCAATCGCCCGCGTTTCCTACGCATCGAGAACCTTCGCGAACGCGTCGCCCCGGCCTGGGAGATCAACGTCGGCCCCTGGATGACGGCCAAAGGCAAGAACGATGTCCGAAACGAACCGGCTCTGCCGGCGATCGATTCGTGGTGGGTCGATACCTTCCCGGGTGACCCGTACCGGTGGGGCGTGGAGAAACTGGAATCGCTCGACACGGAGTTCGTCAAGCTTGGCAAGGACATCACCGTGGATCGCAGCAAGGTCCATCTCGACGATATCCGCGTCGAGGATAATTTCCTGTACGTCCGTGCCACGCACGAGGTAGGCAAGCCGATCATCGTACGTGTGCTTGGCCTGAAAAAAGATGAACAACGGTTGCAACTTGGCGAGTTGCACCGCTTCTACGAGAAGCCGGGCAAATACACCGCCCGCTTCGGCCCGATCGAGCGAGCCGACCTCGGCCGGCAGGTGACGTTTCAGTTCTACTCGCTCGATAGCTTGAAGAACGTGGCGAGCCGGGCCCGGCTCGATCCCGAGAAGCCGCAGCCGGACACGAGTGCGCGGGATTTGTTGCCGAGGATCAAGGCGGAGGATTGACGACTTGGCGAGCCGGCTCGCCAAAATCAGCATCGAAGCGTGTCTCACAGAGGAACTTGATGCCCGATAACCAGCGGCCGCGCGATAAATGGCGGCACGGCAGCGGGCAACCGTCGCCGGCTGGGCCGCGGCCTGCGCGGAGTGGTTCATCAGGGAAGGGCAAGCTGTTCCTCGGAGCGTTGGTCCTGGCGGCGATCGTCGGCGTGGTCATCGGCCTGCTGACTTTCTTTCGCTCGCCGCCGAAGCCGATCTTTCTGAGCATCGCGATCACGGAATACGCCGATCGCAATTTCCCGGTCAACGCCTTCGCCCAGCAAGACGGCGAGGCTTTACGCAAGCACTTCGGTGCCGACAGCGTGCAAGCGTTTCAGAGCCAGGAACGTGAACTGATCCTGAGGGAGTTGAACCTCCTGGCCGACCGCAGCAGCAATAAGGACAAGGGCCGGCCGATCGTTGTGCATCTTTCGGCAAACGCGTTCGCGCAGGGCGGCACCGTTTATGTGCTCCCTGGAAACGCCAAGGCGGGTGTCGCGGGCACGGCCATTCGCCTCGAAGAGATTCTCGACATCTTGAAGCGTGCCAAGGGAGATCGCGTGCTGATGCTCGATCTGCGGCCCGTCGTCGATGCGAGACTTGGTCTCGTCGCGGACGATCTGTCCGAGACGGTGCAAGCGACGCTGGCACGGCTGACCGAAGCGAAGGATCTCTCGTTCCAGGTGTTGGTCGCGTGCGGTCCGGGGTCGTCGCCGCTCGTGGTTCGCGAATTGAACCGAAGTGCCTTCGGTTGGTTTCTCGATCGCGGCCTGGCCGGCATGTCCGACGGTTGGAATGGTGAAAACAAGAAGGACGAACGGGTTACCACGCCTGAACTCCTGAGCTATGCGCGAGAGAACGTCGGCATCTTCAGCAACCGCTTGCGGCCGCCGATGCAGCTTCCCGCGTTGCACGGCACAGGTAACGATTTCGTCCTGCTCCCCGTGCCCCAAACGGGTCCGCCGGCTGCCTCGTCGCCGCAAGCGGTGGACGAGTATCCCGAGTGGCTGCTCGCTGCCTGGAAAGAACGAGACCGCTGGCGCGAAGAGGGAACGCAGCGACGTTTGCCGAGAACTTTCCGGCATCTCGAAGCCGTGCTCCTGCGTGCCGAGTCGCAGTGGCTCGGCGGCGTCGAACAGGCGAAGGCCCAGAGCGAACTCGACAACGAGCTTCGCGAACTCCGTGCCGTCAAGCAGGCGAACCCGGAGCCGATCGCGCCGATGCGTTCGCTGGTTCGCGTGCCGCGCAAGAATCGCGACGAGACCAAGGCGATCTTGCAAGCCCTGCTCGACCGCATCAAAGCAACGCCCGCGCCAAAGATGGAAGACCTCGCGGAGTTTATGAAATTGCGAATGGCCCTGCGCGAGAAACCGCCCGAACCCGTAGCGGCCGCGGCCGTTTTGTTCGACTTCGCGCTCGAACTGAAGGAGCCGACACTCGATCAATTTAAGCAGATCGTCGAATCGTTGCCGCCGCAAGCTCGCTTCGCGGAAACGGTGATGTTGCGGATGGTCACACAGGTCGAACCGAAGCGGTTGAAGCTCTGGGAACCGGACGCGGCAACCATCCCACTTATTTTGTTGGCGGCCAACGCTGCGGAACAAGCGGTCGCGTTCGAGGGCCGGGCGTTGCCGTGGATCGCCAAGGATCTTCGCGAGACCGATGCCCTCCGCCGCGAGGCTATGTTGAAATTGTTGACCGAAGAAGCCGACGCCCGCGAAGTGGCACGCAAGCAACTGGATGAGTGCCGGAAACGGTACGCGGCTAACGAGGACGCGGGCAAAGGCCTTGAAGCCGCCTTTCGCGAACTCGACGAGACGCGCGTTTTTCTCGCCGCCTGGGCCGGGTTCGAGGCTCCCGATCCACGGATTCAACAAGAACTCGAGAAGCTCTGGGGGAGTATCGTTGGAGAGTGCCGGACGCTGACGCCGTTATTAAATCCCCCGACGGCCCCACACTTGCCCGACACTCAACAGCTTCGCAACAAAGCGAACGATTTGCGGTTCCGCCGAGAGCGAGTTTTCGATCTCGTCCGCGTTCCCTCGGGAGCATCCGCTCTCGATGTGCAGCGCTGGCTCGCTTGGCCGTTCTGGCCTGCCGATCAGCGTGCTCGTCTTGCCTCGCGGATCCGTGAAACCGGTGTGGCCCCAGTTCAACAGGCGTTGCAGTCACCGCCCGACAAGCCGGGCAAAATCGACGCGCCGTCAATCGATCAAGGCGCCCGCAACAAGCTCGCATTGCAGCGGGCCCGGCAAGCGATCGACTTGCTGATTCTCGCCGGCGATGTGGAGACAGAAAAGCTCGAATCGCGTTACGACGCCGTGGTGAAGAACCCCGACTCACGCGGCTTCGACGAACTCGGCCAAGCGATCTCGCGGCGCTGGAGCGAGCAGCTTCCCGAGGCGTACAAGCAGGCGAAGAGTCGGTTGGAACAGACGCAGACCGGCTGGGCGATCCACCCGTTCGATCTGTCGGCCCTGCCGCGATCCGGGGACACGTTCCCACGCGACGCCGCCGCCGATTCGTTCAAGCAGCACCAACGAGCGTTCGCCGCCGCCCTCGGCGAACTGAGAGATCAACTTGACGCGCGGGCCTACCGCACGGTGGAGGGGCCGGGAGCATTGACGCTCTCCGTCGCCCTCGAAGAATTGGCGCGCGACCAGGTCGCCTGGCCGCCCTGATGGAAAACGGACTTTACTTCTTCTGGAAGGAGAAATGGCGATGAGTGTGTCACGGAATATTTCCCGCGGTTTGGCTGTCGCGCTCTTCATGAGCGTCGCGAGTCTGGCCTCGGCACAAAATCAGGGGACATTCATTTTCAGTAATGACCCCGACTCGGTTCAAGACCCGAAGAGCGTCCTGGCGGCCCGGCCGAATACGCCTGAGTCGCGATATCTGTTCGTTCGCAACCCCAAGGGGGATAAGGCAACCTACATCATCGAAATGCGCGACTCCAAGGGCCGTGCCATCCTCGCGTCGGGCAAGATCGAACTCGAGAAAAATCAGCAAGCTCGCGTGAAACTCGAAAAGACGCCGCCGCCTCCTCCTCCGAAAACGGCCGCCCCCGTGGCTGTTGCTCCGCCCGCTCCTCCGGCGGTCCCCGCGCCGGAACCGCCTCCCGGCTTCGAAATCAAACGCGATGCCGATGGGCAGTATCGCTTCCTGCTCCGCTTGCTCGACGAGCAAGGGAAGCCGGTCCTCGACAACGACAAGAAGCCGATCGAGAGCCGCGTCCCGGTCGAGCTTCGTCAACCGTTCTCGTACATCGAAGAACCGTCGATCACGATCACACGCGATAACGACGTGAGCAAGCTCGACGTCTCCGTCAAATCGTCGAAGGCGTTCAGCGGCCCCCCGGCCGTGCTCGATCTCGTCTTCCCGCCGCAGAAAGCCCTTGCAGAAGCACTTCGCGGGGGTGCCTATCGCCGGTTCATCAAGGGCCCCGAGCAGACCGTGAAGCTTCAGGCCAACGATCTGCCGATCGCTTCGGGCATGGAAGAACGCGTGCGCTTCTCGATCAGTGTTGACGGTTTCGCTCGCGCGTTCATCTACGAACCCGATTTCCGCCGCCCGTCTGACCGGGCTCTGCTCACGCTGGTGCGCACTCCGGCCGTGCGTGTGATGCCGGCCGGTTCCGATCGCCCGGTGTTGACGATCGCCGCCAAGCCGGCGAATAAGTTCCCAGTTAAAATCGAAGTTGATAACGCCCCGATTGGTTCGAAGCTATCGGTACGGATTGACCGATCCGGTTCCGGCACGTTCGCGGAAGCCGATGAAGTGACCTATCTGCCGAGCACGCGGGAAGAACGTGTGTTCCTCGATCCCAAGCCCGATGACGAATCCATCGTCGTCAACTTCGCCGTCAGCGATTGGGTGCATCAACTCGATCTGCAAGCACTCCGCGGCAAGCACGAAATTCAGGGCGTTCTCGAATACGAACTGAACGGCAAGAAGGACGACGCGAAGTTCTCGTTCTTCCTGATCCTCGACGACACGCCGCCGACGGCACTGCAATTCGGCAAACTTCCCGAACGGCATGTGAAGGGAACGCCGTTGAAGCTCAATGCAACCGCCACCGAAACCGAAACAACGATCACGCAAGCCGTATTCTTCCTCGGCAAGCCCGGCCCGGACGGCAAGCTTCCCGATGTGAAGGTCGAAGGCGACCTGGTCGATGGCAAGTTAGGCGTGTGGAGCGGCGATCTACCGATTCCCGACAAGAAGGGGATGATCGAAGTCGGCGTGCAGTTCGTCAATGAGACCGGCATCGTTGCCGTGAGGACGCAGAAGATCGAACTCATTGACCCGCCGCCACCGCCGACCACCGGCATTCTGGAAGGAACGATTGAACTCGGCGGCCGCGGTCAGCCGGCAGTCCCCGTGACGATTCGCGACAACGAGGGCAAGGAAAAGGGAGCGGCTGTCACGAATGACAAGGGCGTCTTCAAGGTCGAAAACCTCCTCCCGGGCGCGTACCGGGTCTTCGCCGCGAAACCCGATTCAGGCGTGGGCACCAGGGGTGCCGCCCCCGCGCAGATCGATGCGGGGAAGACGACAAAGGTGACGGTGACTTTGAGCCGGCGGCCTTAAGTTGATACTGGCGAGCCGAACCGCGTCAGCGGACGGGTGATTTTACTATCACCCGTCCGCTGATGCGGCTCGGCTCGCCGGTTTTTTAGTGCCCGCGCCGAATATCCGACGGCGGATAGCGCACCTCGATCCGATACACCTTCTTGATCTTGCAGAAAATCTCGAAGGTCTTCGGATCGATCCGTTCGGGGACCTCGACGCGGTGAATATCGACTGTCACGTGGAAGCCGCGTTCCCAAAGGACGTCGATCACCATCCGCAATGCAAGTGGATCGTCGAGCATGTCTTCTTCGGTATTGATCTGCGCGTGGCCGGACATCGCATGGGCTTTGACGATCGGAATGATCTTCAACTCGATAAACTTCACGACCTTCCGAAATAGCTCGACGTTCTCCTCTTCATACTGCTCGATCCGCGTCACCATCTCCTGACGAGCGTGCAAGCCAAGTTGGGTGGCAACCGGAATGCTTTGAATCAGGTCAAAAACCTCGGGGCTGAGTTCCAGCGAACTCTGATAGGCGAACTCGTGCAAGATGTTCTTCTGAACTTCCGGAAGTTCGGGTCCCGCATCGATGTAGTGGAAATGGAAGATTTTCTTGAGCGACTGAAGAGCTTCGTAGTTCTGTTCCTTGAACGCCTTGTAGCGTTTGCGGCACAGTTCGGGATCGAGATCGGTTGGGCGTTCCTCGAGCAATTCGCCAACGCCGGATTGCCGGACCTGGCGATTGTGCTCGCGGATGGCCTTCCCGCGGCTCAATTGCCGTTGCACGCTAACTTCTTCCGTGACGAATAGCAGGGCGATGCGAAACATCGGCTTGCGGTGCGTGCGGGCCTGGCCGTTGCCGCGGCATTCGGTGTGTAGTTCCAGCATCGCGTGGTAGAAAAGTTTCAGGAACTCAACTTGCACCTTGGTGCGGGGAAACCCATCGACGATTACGCCGCCGTGATACTTCGAATCGAGCAATTCCTGAAGCAGCAGACTGATCACCTCACGATCACCAACCAGTTGGCCGGCGTTTTTGATGGCGATCGCCTGAGGGGTGTCGAGCAGATTGCTGATGACAATCGGTGGAGCCGTGATGTCCCGCGCCTGAGCGATGAACGGCGTATTAGTTCCCTTGCCCGCGCCGGGGGCACCGCCGAGCCAGATAAACTCGCGCGGAAACTTCAGGCAATCGCGGCCGAATCGTTCTTGCAGATCGGCCCAGACGGAGGAGAAAATGAGCTGAGCATCCTTGATCTCCAGGTCCGCGACCGGAACAGGTGGGCGAACGGGGGGCATGAAGTTTGAATCGCTCATAGGAACTCCGGGCATCAGAAAAACGTGCTCGCGAAAGACAGTCTAGTGCGATCGCTTGTTCGGCCAAGATGGGAAGATTTCAAATCCCCGTGAAGCCGCGATGCAAAGCGCAGCGCTTTCGAGCGAGACGGTCGCAAAAGCGCTCCGCTACGCGTCGCGGCTAACCGTGTAATCAATTCCCAAAAATCTCTTGACCTCAGCGCCCCAGCGTGGATGATATGAAGATGATCCATCGCTGATTCGCTGCTCCATTGTTCCTGCCTCATGCCTGACCTCCGCTGGCCATCAACCTACCTTCCGCTTTTCGAGGTATCTCCGTGCAAAATGCCTTCCCTGGTCAAATACGTGTCGGTTCACGCCGTTGGTTCCTTCAGACGGGCATGGCAGGGCTGGGGGCGCTCGGGCTTCCGAGTTTTCAGGCGCTGGCTACGGCAACACCCGTGCGAAAGAAATCGGTGATACTCTTCTGGCTTTCCGGCGGCCCAAGCCACATCGATATGTGGGATCCCAAGCCGGACGCGCCCGATAATGTACGCGGCCCGTTTCAGTCGATCGCCACTCGGGTGCCGGGCATTCGCGTCAGCGAGCACTTCCCGTTGCAAGCCCGAATCATGGATAAATTGGCCTTGATCCGTTCCGTCGATTGCAAGGCCAGCAACCACACTCCGATCACGATGCAGGCCGGCAACGCCCTGGCTCGACGCACCAGGGAAGGCGATCAAGGTGGCGGCTTCCCCTCAATGGGTTCGGTCGCTGCAAAGTTCCACGGCGCGAACGATCCGAATCTTCCCGCCTTCGTCGGGCTCGCCGATAAATGGACGTCGGACGTCTATGGCGCGGGTAATCTGGGCAGCAGCTACGAACCGGTCAAAGGGAGCGAATTGAGCGGACGCCTTCTCCTGCCGGAAGGGCTGACCATTCCCAAGCTTCAAGATCGCCAGGGTTTACGAAATCGGTTCGATCGTTTGCAGCACGATCTCGACGTCTCCGACAACATGGAACGGATGGACGGTTACTCCAAGCAAGCGATGGAAATGGTCGCTTCGGGCAAGGCACGCAAGGCCTTCGAGGTGGACGAGGAACCGCAAAAACTCCGCGATGCCTACGGGCGCGACAGCATCGGCGAGAAGGCCATTCTGGCGCGTCGGCTGGTCGAGGCCGGCTCCACTTTCGTTCTCGTCAGCGGTGCCTGGGGCTATTTCGATCATCATGGCGACGAAGTCCGCTGGGGCGGCATCGTCAAAGGGTTGAAGCCACTGTTGCCGCGCGTGGACGGCGTGCTCTACACCCTCATCAACGATCTGGAAGTCCGCGGCATGCTGGATAGCACGTTGATTCTGATGATGGGCGAGTTCGGCCGCAGTCCGGTGATCAACGTGAACGCCGGCCGCGATCACTGGACCAACTGCATGTCGATGGTCATGGCAGGCGGTGGCTTGCCGACCGGCAAAGTCGTCGGCAGCACCGACAGCAAGGGCTACGACATCAAGGACGGCCGCGTCCGTCCCGCCGACATCGCTGCCACGGTCTTCAAGCATCTGGATATCGACCTCAATTCGACCTGGCACGACTCGCAAGGCCGACCGTTCCCGATCGTCACCGAAGAAGGCCGACCAATTCCGGAATTGACTTGATGTAGGTGGGTGTTTTTCGACCCCAACGGGGGTCAAATATGATAGCCCTGGGAAACGAATTTCCCCTGATTTTAAGCCCCAACGGGGCGCAATATTGCGCCCCGTTGGGGCTT
>JAIOQJ010000483.1 GCA_021413475.1 Planctomycetota bacterium
CGGAAGAGGTCTATGGCGAGCTGGAATCTGTGTTGGGCTTCAAGCCGGAAGAGGTGCTGCTGGTCAGCGGGAAGGCGGGAATCGGCATTGAAAGCGTGCTGGACGCGATCATCGAGCGGGTTCCGCCGCCGCAGGGAGACCCCAACGCTCCGCTGCGCGCGTTGATCTTCGACAGCAAGTACGACAACTTTAAGGGGGTACTGACTTACGTCCGCGTACGCGAAGGGACCATCCGACCCGGCACCAAGATCAAGTTCATGAAGCAGGGTGGCTCGTTCGATGTTCTGGAGATCGGCCAGTTCCGCCCCAACCCGACTCTCTGCGAGGAACTGGGGCCGGGACAGGTCGGTTACATTTGTGCCGGAATCAAGAACATGGAAGCGGTGCGCGTCGGCGATACCGTGACCGAGTACCACCGTCCCGCGACAACCGCCCTGCCGGGCTATCAAACGCCGCAGCACATGGTGTTCTGCGGCATGTATCCCATCGAAGCCACCGACTTCGAAAAGTTGCGCGACGAACTGTCCAAGATGCGACTGAACGATGCCAGCTTCACCTTTCAACCGGAAACCAGCGATGCCTTGGGCTTCGGCTTTCGGTGCGGGTTCCTGGGGATGCTCCATATGGAGATCATCCAGCAGCGGCTCGAAAAAGAAGCCAACATCGATCTCATTCAAACGGCACCGAACGTCACGTACGAACTGTTGTTAAAGACCGGCGAAGTCTTCCGAATCGATAACCCGCAGGAAGTTCCCACAGACGGCACCATCGAAGAGTTCCGCGAGCCCATCGCCAAGGTCAATTTCATTCTGCCAGTTGATTCCATCGGCCCGATCATGCAGTTATCGGAAGACCGTCGCGGTACGTACAAGAGCACGGAATACCTCGGCACGACGCGGGCTCAAATCGTCTATGAACTGCCTCTATCGGAAGTCGTCTACGATCTACACGATAAGCTGAAAAGCGTGACTCGCGGGTACGGCACGATGGACTACGAGATCATCGGTTTCCGCCCAGCCGATCTCGTAAAGATGGATATTCTCGTCAAAGGAAACCGGGTCGACGCATTGTCGTCGATTGTCCACAGGTCCACGGCCGAACGTCGCGGCCGAAACTTGTGCAAACGATTGAAGACCGAGATTACCAAGCACCTGTTCGAGATTGCCCTGCAAGCGGCCATCGGCACGCGCGTGATCGCGCGTGAGACGATCTCGGCCCTGAAGAAGAATGTCACGGCGAAGTGCTATGGCGGCGATATCTCGCGGAAGAAGAAGTTGTGGGCCAAGCAAAAAGAGGGCAAGAAGCGAATGAAGCAGTTTGGTGAGGTGGAAATCCCCCAAAAGGCCTTCTTGTCGGTCCTGGAAGCCGGCGACGATTAGCGCGAGTTCATTAAACGATTGGCGCAAGGTTGTCTTCACTCAGGCACGCCATCAAATGGTACAGGCCGCCCTGTTCGCAGCGGGTGACATAATCCTTCGGCATTTTGGCTAGCGTCTCGGCGTCCCACTCTAGCACGCAACTGGTGGGGGAGGCCTTGCCGGTGACTTCGCAGACGGTGCCCGTCCAGCCCGCGAAGGAGATCTCGGGAAATTCCGGAGACATCACGCCCTCGCGGACTCGCACCCGCATTCCCTCGGCGATGCTGCCGATGACTTTCTTTTTAGCCATACGTCTTTCGTCCTGTGTGGCGAGGATTTCACTTTGGTATCGAGGTGACGCTACCAAGGCACCGGT
>JAIOQJ010000544.1 GCA_021413475.1 Planctomycetota bacterium
CCCGTTAAAACAGCACCCAGGAAGCCACCGACGGCATGAACGCCGAAAGCATCCAACGAGTCATCGTACCCACAGATCGACTTCAATTGAACCGAGAAGTAACAGACCACACCGGCGATGATACCAATGGTGGCACCACCCCACATCGGTACGAAACCGGACGCGGGCGTGACCGCGACCAAACCAGCCACGATGCCGGAAGCGAGGCCAAGAGCGGTAGGTTTCCCCTTCAATAGCCATTCCACCAGAATCCAGCTCAGACCTGCACCGGCCGCGGCGGCCTGGGTGGCGGCAAAAGCCGAGGAGCCGAGCGCATCGGCGGTCAACGAACTGCCGCCGTTGAAGCCAAACCAGCCAACCCACAATAGACCTGCGCCAATGAGCGTGAGGACCATGCTATTCGGTTGAATCGTATGGCTCGGGTAACCAAGTCGTTTTGGCAGCACCAATGCACAAGCCAAACCAGCAGTTCCAGCCGCGATATGCACAACAGTGCCACCGGCAAAGTCGAGGGCACCCATCTTGCCAAGCAATCCGACCGGCACACCGCCCAGCCCCTTCAACGAATCAACAGGAACCGCGTAGAACCAATCCCATGCCCAAACCATATGGGCGAGAGGGCAGTAAACGAGTGTAACCCAGGAGATCATGAAGATGCAAAACGGCCAGAAACGGATACGCTCGGCGATCGCACCGCTGATGAGGGCCGGCGTGATGATGGCAAACATACCCTGGAACATCACATGCGTATAAACGGGAATATTGTAAGCCGGCAGGAACGCATCGGAACCGATTCCCCTCAAAAAGAAGAGATCCGAACTCCAACCAATGATGCCGCCGTCTTCAACACCCAGGATGCTCAATTTGATGACGGAAGGCCCGAACGCGAGCCCGTAGCCAAAGGCAATCCAGAACAAGCCGACGACGGCCATCGCCGCATAACTTTGCATCATGGTCGCCAGGACATTTTTCTTGCGGACCATACCGCCATAAAAGAGAGCCAGGCCGGGAACCATGAGCAAAACGAGGGCACTGGCAACCATCATCCAAGCGGTATCGCCACGTCGTTTTCCTTCAGTAGTGGCTTTGCCCGATTCTTCTGTCGCCTTTTCAGTGGCAAGCTTGGCGGCCGCCGCCGCATCCTCGACGCCTTTCTTGGCGAGTGTGTTCACTTCGGACAAAGTGGGTTCCGGGTCCTTCTTGACGTCTTTAACGTCCTTTTTGGGATCCTTCTCTTCCTTGCTCTCTTTCGTACCAGAATCTGCACTCTTTTTGGGATCGGCCTGAGCCAGTTCCCTGGGTGCCGCAAGTTTTTCGGGCTCGAGAGCCCACGAAGCTTGTCCAAACCCTGCTAAGCAGAGCACGGACAGCGCCAGCAATGTTGAAAGATGCGAGCGGATCACCAAGGAGCCTCCCAGATTGATGGCGAAGGCGTTCATAAAACAGGGGGAACGCCGGAACAGTGACACAAACCGCGAGCGTACGAGAATGCGTCGAAAATAAGCAATCGTAGTGCCGAATCTAGCCTGCATTTTCGACAATTTTTACAAGATGTTTATTAGCAACACTTTACGATATGACATTCATTTTCCGTTCCTGCCCGCACTCTTGGCAGCAGAACGTGAGAGAAGATCCGATGTAGAATACCTAAGCACGAATTGCACGTTTTCTGGCACATCATTCAAGAGCTGAAGGATGACTGTCGATCTGTAGTTCCAGCAGCAGCGGCTGACCCTGTCACGCACCCGGTAGCGGTGAACACCTTTCTTAGGTCCTTACCCATTCTTCCGATTTTATCGGGCCGGAACATCCGGCATTCAAGCACGTCATTTAGGAAAAATCGGTCAAAGCGGAACGCATGGCCAAGTTGACGAAAGCCGATCCTTTCTCCTGACCGGATAGCTCTCCACGGAATCAAACGGCGATGGTTGATCCAGGGACCGCAGGTTTCTGCCGTCGCTGAAACTCTAGTTATTCAAAGGAAAAGGCAAACATCATGTTGGATCTCTTTTGCCTCGGTGTAGCGATGACGGTCGGGCAAGCGGGCAACCCCGCACTCGTGCCGCCTCCCGAGTACCCCCGACCCCAGTTGGTTCAGCAGGTCACACCCGGGTACAATGCCCCGACCTTGGTGGCCCAGGGCAAGCCCGTGATCAGTGTCGACCCGGCTCCGCTGACGCTCCCCGCCCTGCGGGTGGCCCAGCCCGCCCAGCTGCCGGTCGACAAAAAAGACGTGAAGGACGCCCCGAAGGTAGAAGAAAAGAAGGAAGAAGAGAAGAAAGAGGAAGAGGAGAAGAAAGACGAACCGACCACGTACTTCTTCATGAAGATGCTGGACGGAACGCCGCTCGGCAAAACGCTCGAAGATCGACGTATTTCGATCTCCGGCTGGACGCAAATGTCGTACACGGGGTCCAGCGCCGACACCGTTAACCTGCCCGTCGTGTGGAACGACCGCGCCAACCGCTTCCTTCTTCAACAGCACTGGCTGACGATTCAGAAGTCGCTCGACACCGAATCGAAGTGCGCGAGCTACGGCTGGCGTTTGGATGCCATGTTCGGCAGCGACTATCGCTTCCTGTTGATGCGCGGTCTGTTCAACAGCCAGCTTCTGAACAGCAAGCCCAATGCTAATGAACCGGGCGGTTTCGAACAGAACCTGTACGGCTTCGACCTGCCGCAATTCTATGTCAACGCTTACTTGCCGAACCTGTTCGAAGGAACGGAAATTCGCGCTGGCCGTATGTACACGCCGTGGGGCCTCGAGAGCGTCGAAGGCGTCACCACGCCGCTGCTCTCCCGCTCGTATGCCTTCAACTGGAGCCCGCCGTTCTTCCACATGGCCGTTGCCGTATTGCCGAAGTTCAACAAGAACTGGTCCGGCCAGTTCATGGTGGCGAACGGTAACGACGTCTTCTTCGACCCGTCTCAAGAGCTCCGCTTCGTGGGTGCCTTGACCTGGAAGAGCGACGACGAGAACGATAGCGTCACGGTCGCCACGTCGATCGGCCGCGGCAAGTTCAATGCTGGCGACCCGTTCAACCCGGCAACGAACGGCCTGCAATCCGAAGCCGCCGGCCGTAACAACATGAACGCGTTCGACCTCGTGTACACGCACAAGTTCAATGATTGCTTCAGCTACGGTCTTGAAGCGATCTACGGCTACCAGACCGGTGTCCCCACGACCAACGTGGTGGGTGCCGTTTCGGGTGCGATGATCAAGACCAACGCCAACAGCGGCACGGCTCACTGGGGTTCGGTCGCCCAGTACTTCACCTACAAGTGGTCGGATAAGGTCTCGACTATCTTCCGTGGGGAAATCTTCGATGACTTCGAAGGGCAACGGACCGGCTACGAAGGCGTTTACTACGCCGGTACGTTTGGCGTCCAGTACAAGCCGAAGGATTGGTTGTGGATTCGCCCGGAAATCCGCTACGACTACAACGGCGATTCAACGCCGTTCAATTTCAGCCCGACCACCGGCGCTGGAACCAGCCACCATGTGTGGACGGCCGCGGCCGACCTGATCATCCGCTGGTAATGTGAGATGATTTGAGTGAGAACGCTCCGCTTCGCGTCGCGGCTAACCATAATTGGCCGCGATGCGAGGCGGAGCGTTTTTTTTCTTCTCAGATGTCGTAGTAAAGTGCGAATTCATGGGGATGAGGTCGAATGCGAATCGCCTCGACCTCATTCTGTCGTTTATAGCGGATCCATGTTTCGATCACGTCCGGCGTGAACACGTCCCGTTGCAGCAAAAATTCTTGGTCCTTCTCGAGATGCGTCAAAGCGCTATCCAGCGACGAAGGCGTGCTTTTCACCTTCGCCAGTTCCTCGGCACCGAGATCGTAAATATCCTTGTCGAGCGGTTCGCCAGGTGAAATCTTGTTCTTGATGCCGTCGATCATCGCCATCAAAATAGCCGCGAAACCGAGATAAGGATTACACGCGGCATCCGGCAAGCGGAATTCGATCCCCCGAGCGTTTCGATTCGGCGAGTAAACGGGGATCCGGATCGCCGCCGAGCGATTCCGCTGACTGTAGGCGAGCTTCACCGGCGCTTCGTAGCCGGGCACCAGCCGTTTATAGCTATTGGTAGTGGGATTCGTGATCGCGCACAGGGCCGGGGAATGCTTGAGCAGCCCGCCGATCGCGTACTCCGCAATTTCCGAGAGACCCGCATAGCGGGAACCGGCAAAGAGATTGTCCTCGCCGCGCCACATCGACAGATGCACGTTCATGCCGCTGCCATGGTCCTGGAAGATTGGCTTGGGCATGAAAGTCGCCGTCTTGCCGTGCCGCCGGGCGACGTTCTTGACGACGTACTTATATTTCAGCACATTGTCGGCCATCTTCAGCAAATCTTCGTGACGGATATCGACTTCCCCTTGCCCGCCGGAAGCGGCCTCGTGCCGATGGGCTTCGACGGTCAATCCGCACTGGATCATCATCAACATCATTTCGGAACGCAGATCGTGCATTGCGTCCGATGGGGGGCAAGGGAAGTAGCCTTCCTTGTAGCGCAATTTGTGCCCAAGGTTCGGGCGTTCCTCGCGGCCCGTGTTCCAGGCCCCCTCGACGCTATCGACGAAATAATATCCCGACCGGGAATCTTGATCGTAACGAACATCGTCGAAAACGAAAAACTCGACCTCCGGACCGAAGAGTGCATTATCGGCGATCCCCATTTCCTTCATGTAATTGACGGCTTTTCGCGCCACATTCCGGGGGTCGCGGGTGTAGTCTTCCTTGGTCAGCGGGTCCTGAATATTGCAGATGAGGGTGAGCGTCGTGTCCTTGCAGAATGGATCGATAAACGCGGTATCGGGCACCGGGACGACCAGCATGTCGGATTCATTGATCGACTGCCAACCTCGGATGCTCGAACCGTCGAAGCCGATGCCGTCCTGAAAGACGCTTTCGACCAAGGCCTCGGCGGGAATGGTGAAGTGCTGCCAAAGGCCGGGGAAATCCATGAAACGAAGATCGACGGCCTTCACTTCTTTTTCACGGACAAACGCCAGCAATTCTCTCGGTGTCACGACGAAGGCCCTTTCCATCGATGGGGATGGGAGTTCGGAACGCAATACATGCCAAGCAACATGGAGAGGAAGCCGACTATTTCATCTTACGATCTTGCGTGCCGAGCGCGGTGCCGGCATAACCAAACGGGCGAATCATTCCCTTTGCCATGATTTCCACCGAGCGCTGATAGGCACTATCGCCAAGCGCGGCCTGATGTCTTGCAATCTCGGCGCGAGCCAACCCAGCGGCGAGCGGTGCGTTCTTCGGCTCCGCGAGCGCGTCCAGCAGGCTATCGTCCGCTTTCTGCTTGGTCTGTGCTGCCAGTTTGACTCGGATCATGTCGAGTTTCGCCCAGGCGCGGACTTCGTCGTCCTTGATTGATTCCAGCATGGTTGCCGCCAGTTCGGTTTTTTTGGCGATCGTCGCTAATTCCGCGATCCGAGCCAGCAACCATGCCGAGGGCGGCGGCCCCTTCATCTCATTTTTGATAATACCCGGAATCGATTCCAGGAGCGGCCCTGCATCGTCCAACTTGTTCATGGCCAGTGCCGCCGCCGCAATAAGTGCGAGAGCTTCGAGGCGATCGTTGCTGTTAGCCCCTTGCAAGTCCGCGACCTTCAGCGCATCCGCGAATTTGCCTTGAAGGGCAAAGCCCTCGGCGTAGGCCAAGCGAGCTTCACGCGTCACGCCGAGTTTTCCCTTTTCGGACGGCGGAGAAACATGCGGAGTATTCTCGGGTTCGCCTTTATCGGGATTCAGGCCCAGCCAGAGTGCCGTCATCGCTGGCTGAACGCCGGTCGCTCCCTTGTCAAGCACCTGCTTCGCGAGGTCTTTTTTGTCCATGAGAAATAGTTCAATCCCCACCCGTCCGACCATTTCCGCT
>JAIOQJ010000545.1 GCA_021413475.1 Planctomycetota bacterium
GCGCGCTTCGTACTCCAGCCATCGATGTCGCCAAGACCCAGGCTGAAACCTGGTTGAGGACGACCGGCAAAGTGGACCAGAAAGCGTTCGACGCCATCTGGGCCTCCGAGGAATTGACCATCCTCGATAAAGTGGCCGACACGATCAAGCTCGGCAACGCCGATGCTGCCAAGATCTTGACCGCTGCCGCCAACGCCGACAAGAACGCTCCGTCGGAAGTCCCAGCCATTATCAAAGACAACAAACAGAACCCCTACTTCCGGGCTAACTTGGCCCTGGCGTTTGCTCGCAATTTGTCTGGTGCTCGCGTTTACGAGGAAGCTCTGGAAGCTCTCGACGCCGTGACGCCCGAACAGGTTGTCGATCCCTCGGCTTACTTCTTCTACAAAGCCGTCGCCGAACACGCCTTGATGAAAAAGGATAAGGCTCAGAAGACGATTCTTCGTCTCCTCGACGATGTGACGGATTCTCCGGATCGTTACAAAATGCTGGCGACGATCATGTTCGTCGACATGCAGGCCTGGAAGAAGGACGAGAAGGATCTGGGCAACATCGTTAAGCTGATGGATAACTCGGAACGCCGTCTCGACCTCAATCGGCCGGGCAAGGTAACCCAGGAGATCCAGAAGAAGATCGTCTTCCGCCTGGATGAACTGATCAAAGAGAAGGAAGCCCAGGCCAAGGGCGGCGGCCAGGCCAACGGCGGCAACTGCCCCGGCGGCGGGAAACCGATGCCCGGCAACGGCGGCGGCAACAATCCTTCGAGCCCGATGCAAGACAGCAACATCGCGCCTGGCGGCGGCCCCGGCCAGATCAATGCCGAGCAACTCAAGAAGTACCAGGAAAACTGGGGCAAAATGCCCGAGCAGGAACGGGCCCGCGTCATTCAGGAAATGACCCGCGATCTGCCTCCCCGCTCCCGCGTCATCATCGAAGACTATTTCAAGTCGCTGAACAAGAACACTCAGACGCCTTGATTGAGCCCTCGACGTGACGGTCTGACCTTCGCGGGCCGTGGCCGACTAACCTTCGGCCACGGCCTTTTCGCATGAGTCAGGCGAGCCGCTCGGCGTAAGCCGCCGGGTTATGCTTAATCATCCGGCGGCTTACGCCGCTCGGCTCGCCATAGCTTGAGGAACCTCATGACGCTGCTCCGCATTTTGGTGGTTTCGCTTTGCATGGTCTCGATGTCCACGGCCGCTGAACTCTCGACGATCGACGGCAAGAAATCGATCGGCGAAGTGGTGTCCATCGATGCTAAGGAACTGGTCTTCAAAACTCCCGCCGGGTCGGACACCTACGAATTGACGAAACTCAACGCGGTGGACATCGCCGGCGTGATTGCGAAGGATCCGCTGCCGGGCACCAAGTGGGTCGAGGTTGAACTCATCGACGGTTCGCAGTTTCGCTGTGCCGATTTCAAAATCAAGGGCAAGACCGCCATTCTGAAGCTGCTCGGCTCGAACCAAACCATCGAGTTCCCCGCGAGCATGTTGCTCTACATGGTCCGCGATCTTTCCGATGCCAAAATCAACCAAGCCTTCCGTGGCATTCTCTCGAAACGCGGCAAGCGCGACATCTGGATCGTGCTGAAAGAGGAAACGCTCGATGCCGTGAATGGCACCTTCGGCGATGGCGACGAGATGGGCGAAGCCCTGTCATTTGAACTCGAAGCCAACTCCCAGAAAATTAACATTCAGGTGAGCCGTATCTATGGCATGATCTTCAACCAGCCTCCCGGTGCCGAGATCGCACAAACCGTTTGCAAGGTTGTGGACGCGTCCAAGAACATCCTTTACGCCAAGGCTCTATCCATCGGTGCCGACAAGTCGGTTACCGTGGAAACCGTCACCGGAGTCAAAGTCAACTATCCCACCATGAGCTCGATCGCACGGCTCGATTTCAGCGCGGGTTCCTTGCTCTATTTGTCGAATGCCGTGCCTGTGAAGGTCGAACACAGTTCGACGGAGGGGATTCCCGAAGTCTATCGCCGCGATCGCAATCTCGATAATGGCGAACTGAGAATTAAAGGGGAGAAGTTCGCCAAGGGTCTCGCCCTCCATTCCCGGACGGAATTGACCTACGATCTTGGCGGTAAGTACAAATTCTTTCAGACGACCGTCGGCGTGGATGACATCGTCGACGGCGAAAGCAGAGCGACGCTCATCATCGAAGCCGACTTCAAGCCCATTTTCAAGGAAGTGATAACGAAGGGCGATAAGCCCCGGCTGCTAAAACTCAATATTGCGAACGTCAAACAATTGCGGATCACCGTGGAATCGGAACTTTTCGATCTGGGTAATCAGGTCGATCTCGCCGATGCGAAACTCCTGAAGTAATCCAAGAAGGCACACTCATGAAAAAGACAAATCTCGTGAAGCCGCGACGCGGATTCTTCGGAGCGGAGCGCTGGCTTGTCCTGGGTTCCTTCCTCGTGGCCGTTGCCGCCGGGTTGTTCATTTCCTTGACGGAACCGACTCGCGAGGCAATCGCGCAGGACGGCTTGAAGGGTGCCAAGGCGACGGAAGCCGACCGCATCAAGGTGATCAACAAAGTTAAGCCTTCGGTCGTCGCGGTCTACGCGCGAGGCGGAGGCGGCGGTGGTTCCGGTGTCGTCATCGACAAGGAAGGCTATGCCCTCACCAATTTCCACGTCGTGCAACCGACCGGGCCGACGATGGTTTGCGGTCTGCCCAACGGCGTGCTCTACGATGCCGTCCTCGTCGGCATGGACAAAGTCGGCGATATCGCGCTAATCAAACTCATCCCCAAAAAGCCGGGCGATACCTTCGAGTTCGCCGAGATGGGCAACAGCGACGACGTCAAGGCCGGCGACTGGTCGCTGGCGATGGGCAACCCGTTCCTGCTCGCGACCGACTTCACGCCGTCCGTCAGTTACGGGCTCATCAGCGGCGTCAATCGCTACCAGTATCCGAGCGGTGGCTTCCTCGAGTACACCGATTGCATCCAGTTCGACACGACGATCAATCCCGGTAACTCGGGCGGGCCGCTCTTCAGCATGAAGGGTGAACTCATCGGCATCAACGGCCGCGGTTCGTTCGCCCAGGATAAACGGTTCCGCATCAATTGCGGCATTGGCTACGCGATCTCGATGAACCAGATCAAGAACTTCCTCGGCCATCTGCGCGCGGGGATCGAAACCGATCATGCGACGCTCGGCGCTGCCGTCGCCAGTGCCAGCGAGGATGGCGATCTGGCCAAGATGGTTGTTTCCAGCGTCCTCGACGAGTCCGACGCTTTCCGCCGCGGTGTGCAAGAAACCGATCAGCTCATCTCGTTCGCCGCCCGCCCGTTGACGAGCGTGAATCAATACAAGAATATCCTCGGCATCTTCCCGCGCGACTGGCGCATGCCGCTCGTCTACGCACGCGGAAACGAACGCAAGGAGACGCTCGTTCGCCTGATGGGATATCAACCCGCACTTGAGCAAAAGAAGGGTCCGGATCAACCGCAACCGATCGTCGGCAAGAAAGATACCGGCCCGCAGGGTGAAGGGGCGAAGTTCTACAAGCCGAAAAAGGGTTTCGCGAACTATTACTTCAATGAACAGGCCCAGAAGCGTGTTCTCGAAGGGTTTACCAAGCTCGGCGATTTCAGCGGCGTTCGCGGTGATTGGCTGATCGAAGGAAGTTACGAAAAAGAGAAGCGAACGGGCGATCTGAAATTCAACATCGTCGAGGAGAAAGTCGTCGGCACCGAAAAGGAAACGCGGACGATCATCCGCGCCAATCTCAATACCGACTATCAACTTGAACCGCTGAAAGCGAACCAGATGGATAAAGACCTGATGGTCCCTCCCTATAGCGGCGGGTTGCTGATGGCGATGTTCCATTGGAACCGTTTCCTGACGCTCGGGCCGAAAGGCTTCGACGGCACCAACGGTTTCTTTCACGGCGGTTCCGAACCGATCTACGTGCAACCGATCACCGGCAACGAATCGACCGTGTTCAAGGACATCCGCGTAATGGCGGAAGTCATCCGCACCGAGTATGCCGGCGTGGCCGGGAAGTGGTACTTCTACCGATCGGATCTCAACCCGCAGTTGAAGGACAGGACCAAGTATAAAGATTACGAATTGATCGCCTTCGAAATCTTTGTGGCCCACGACCAAGACCCCTGTGAAATCTATCTCCACGAGTCGAAAGAAATCAACGGCCGCTTGCTCCCGACCAAGATGGAAGTCCGTCACGGCGACAAGCGGTATTCGATTCTTTCGCTGCGGGACATCAAAATGGCTGCCACGCCGAAGTGACGGGGTATTTGGCGAGCCGGCTCCCGTAAGGGGCCGG
>JAIOQJ010000546.1 GCA_021413475.1 Planctomycetota bacterium
ACGAACGCGGCACGCACAACATGTTCACGGGCTATCGGCCCAGCCCGGCTCTCCAGTTCCCGTCGATCGGCGCGGTGGTTAGCCACGAGTTTGGCCCTCGCAACAATCTCCCGCCGTACGTCTGCGTCCCCTCGATGCCGAACAACTTCGCGGGGAGCGGCTATCTTTCCTCGAAGTACGCTCCGTTCTCGCTCGGTTCGGATCCGGCCAACCCCGGCTTCACCGTGCAAGATCTCGCGCTTCCGGGCGGCGTCGACGACAAGCGATTCTCCTCGCGCAAGAATCTCCTCGAAACCGTGAACGATCACTTCGCGGCCAAGGAGAAGTCGGACAACATCGCGGCGATGGACACCTTCTACCAGCAAGCCTACGCGATGATCTCCTCGCCCAAGGCGAAGGAGGCGTTCAACATCAATGCCGAGAACCCCAGCCTCCGCGATCAGTACGGCCGTAACGCGGCCGGGCAACGCATGCTGATGGCTCGCCGGTTGGTGGAAGCGGGCGTCCGGCTCGTCTCTCTCACGTACGGTGGTTGGGACATGCACGGTGGCATAAAGGGCGCGATGGCCGGCCAACTGCCCGCCTTCGACCAGGCCTTCGCGATGCTGATCACCGATCTGTCGCAACGCGGCCTGCTCGATTCGACGCTGATCATGGTCAGCAGTGAATTCGGCCGCACGCCGAAGATCAACGCCACCGCCGGCCGCGATCACTGGCCGAAAGTCTTCAGCGTCGTCCTAGCGGGCGGCGGCATCAAGAAGGGCATCGTGTATGGCACCTCCGACGCGACGGCCTCGGAACCGGAAGACGATGCGTTGACCGTCGAAGATTTGGCAACCACCGTTTACCACTGCATGGGCATCAATGCCGACAAGGAATTGATGGCTCCGGGCAACCGTCCGATCGAAATCGTCGATGACGGCAAGGTTCGCAAAGAACTGTTGGCGTAAGTTGTTGGAAGTCGCAACGCGGAATCTTCGGAATGGAGTGCGAATCGAGCGTTCCGTTCCGAAGGTTCCGCGTTGCGTCAATCAGTATCTGAGGAGATGGCCAAATGTTGAAGCGGTTCTCGATTCTCTTCCTCGCGATCTGTGGAACTCTGGCTCTCGGCGGTTCCGCTTTCTCCGCTTCCCCCACGATCGGCGCTCCGACCCCGCGCGGCGTGCAACGCGGCACCGAGGCCGTGTTGACCATCGGCGGCGGCAATCTTGCCGATGCGCAGGAACTCTTTTTCTACACCCCCGGCTTCAGCGTCACCAAGCTCGAAGCTGTCAGTGCCGCCCAGATCAAGGCGACGATCAAGATCGCTCCGGAAACCCAGCTTGGCGAGCACATCGTCCGCGTCCGCACCGCGACCGGCATCAGCAACATGATGACCTTCTGGGTCGGTGCACTGCCGATCATCGAAGAGAAAGAGCCGAACAGCGACTTCCTCGAACCGCAGAAGATCGCGATGAATGTCACCGTCACGGGCATCGTTCAGAGCGAAGACGTCGACTATTTCGCCGTGGAAGCCAAGAAGGGCCAGCGGATCAGTCTCGAAATCGAGGCCCTGCGGCTCGGCACCACGTTTTTCGATCCCTATATCGCGATCCTCGATTCGAAGCGTTTCGAACTGGCTAGTTCCGACGACTCGACGCTTCTCAAGCAAGACGGCTGCCTGTCGATCGTTGCACCGGCGGATGGCACGTACATCGTGCAAGTTCGCGAGAGTTCGTACGGCGGCAACGGTGCTTGCAACTATCGCCTGCACGTCGGCAACTTCCCGCGGCCGCTGGCGGTTGTCCCCGCGGGCGGCAAGCTCGGCGAAGAAGTCGAAGTCCGTTTCCTCGGCGACGCGAGCGGCGAAATCAAGCAGAAAATCAAGCTCCCGGCCACAATGCCCCCGGACGGCAAGTTCGGCCTCTATTGCCAGGACGCGACCGGCATCAGCCCCTCGCCGTTGCCGTTCCGCCTGTCGGCTGACTTCGGCAACTGCAACGAAGTCGAACCGAACGACACTCATGTCGAAGCCACCTCCGGCACCTTCCCTTGCGCCTTCCACGGCGTGATCGAGAAGCCCGGCGATATCGATCACTTCAAGTTCATGGCCAAGAAGGGGCAGGTTTTCGATGTCCACTGTTACGCGCGCCGGATCGGCTCGCCGCTCGACTCGGTCATGGGGCTCGCTTTGAAGGGTGGTGCGAACTTCGCTTCGAACGACGACGCAGTCGGCCCCGATAGCTATTTCCGCGTGACCATCCCCCAAGACGGCGAATTCGTGCTCAGCATTACCGATCACTTGAAGCAGGGTGGCCCTACCTACGCCTACCGGGTCGAATTCACCCCCGTGGTTCCGAAGATCAATCTCGGCGTGCCCAAGGTGGCCCTTTACTCCCAGGAACGCCAGTCGTTCCCGGTGCCGCGCGGCAACCGCTTTGCCACGATGGTCTCGGCCGCACGCGTCGATGTCGGCGGCGATTTGGCGATCAATGTCGAAGGATTGCCGGCCAAGGTGACGCTGACGACCGAGGAAATGACGGCCGGTCAGGCACTGGTTCCGGTGGTCCTCGAAGCCGCCGCGGATGCACCGGTCGCGGGCTCACTGGGAGCCTTCACCGCGAAACCAATCGATCCGAAAGCCACGGCACTTTCAAACTTTTCGCTGATGGCCGAGTACATCATCGGAGCCCCTGGCCAATCGATCTACTGGACCGGAACGGTATCCAAGGCCGCCTTCGCGGTAACGCAAGAAGCTCCGTTTAAGATCAACATCGTCGAGCCAAAGGTGCCCTTGGTGCAAAACGGCGTGATGATGCTGAAGATCGTCGCCGAGCGCTCGGCCGGGTTCAAGGGACCGATCACGGTGATACCGCTTTACAACCCTCCTGGCGTGAGTTCCGCGACGTCGGTGATCATCCCCGAAGGCCAGAACGAAGCCTTGCTGACGATCAACGCCAACGGCGGCGCGCCGATTCGCAAGTGGAAGTACGCGGTCAAGGCCAACGCGCCGACTGCCGCGGGCGTGGTCTGGGTTTCCTCGCAACTCGCGACGCTCGAAGTCGCCGCGCCCTACATGACCATGACGTTTGAACGCGGCGCGGTCGAGCAGGGCAAAGAGACACAGATGTTCATGAAAGTCACCAACGTGAAACCGTTTGTCGCGAACGCGAAGGTCAAGTTGATCGGCTTGCCCGCGAAAGTGACCACCGTGGACGTTGACATCCTCAAGGACACGAAAGAAATCTCGTTCCCGATCAAGACCGAGCCGACCGTCAATGCCGGGACGACCCGCAACCTGTTCTGCCAGATCACCATCATCGAAAACGGCGAACCTGTCGTCCACAACATTGGCGCAACCGAATTGCGGATCGATATTCCGCTGCCGCCGAAAAAGGACCAACCGATGACGGTCGCGGTGCAGCCGAAAGTCAATCCGATGCCCAACCCGATGGGCATGCCGCCGAAACGCTTGTCGCGATTGGAACAGTTGCGACTGGAACAAGAAGAGCGGGAGAAAGCGGCCAAAGAGAATCCGATGCCGAAGACGGCGGAGCCGAAGAAGTAGTTTCAATCAACAGACGACCACTGATTTCACGGATAGCACGGATAAGTAGGCGAAAATCCGGGTCGAGTATTTATCCGTGATATCAAGTAATCCGTGGTGGAAATTGGTCTTTGATGTCGTGTTTACGCAGTTAGCGCCCCGAATGCTCACTCCCTCACCGAGGCTTCGAGATATGATGCTCAAACGATTCATGCCCGTCGCGTTCTGCCTGCTCGCCGCAGTTTCGTCGAGCGGTGCGGCCGCCCCGGTCACCTTGTCCGCCCTCGCGGTCTTCCCACCCGATATCAATCTCGAAACTTCGCGCGATCGCCAATCGTTCGTCGTGCAAGCGACGTTTTCGGATGGCTTGACGCGCGACGTCACGGCGGAAGCCAAGGTGGCCGTCGGCAATCCGGCCTTGGTGAAATTGGTGGCGAATGTCCTGCATCCGGTCAGCGACGGCACGACCGATCTGAAAATCGACTTCGGCGGCCAGAGCGTCATGCTTCCCGTCAAGGTCGCGGATTCTAAACTCGATCGGCCAATCAGCTTCAAGCTCGACGTCATGCCCGTCTTCATGCGTGCGGGTTGCAACGTCGGCTCCTGCCACGGGGCGGCTCGTGGCAAAGACGGCTTTCGCCTTTCCCTCTTCGGCTTCGATCCCGATGGCGATCACTATCGACTGACGCGTGAAATTAACGGTCGGCGCATGAACCTCGCTCTGCCGGGCGAGGGCCTGCTGATGGAGAAGGCAACTGGCAAGGTTCCGCACACCGGCGGCGAGCGTTTCAAGGTAGGCGA
>JAIOQJ010000547.1 GCA_021413475.1 Planctomycetota bacterium
CGGCCGCCCGCGCCGTCTTCGCGGCGGGCATCCCGATTGTGCTGGCGCCGCTCGACACGACCGGGCATCTCGGCGTGAAAAAACCCGAGCGAGATCGGCTATTCGCGGCGCGCACAGCCATGACCTATCAGATGCAGAATCTCTACGAGTTATGGGGAAATGAAACGCCGGTCTTGTTCGACCCGCTCGCGGTCGCTTTGGTCTTCGAGGAGAAGCACTGCAAGTTCCAAGACCTGTCTGTCACGATTGACGACAAGGGAATGACCATCACTGGCGAAGGGAAAGTGAACTGCCGCGTGGCGATGACCATCGACGACAAGGCGTTCATCAACTGGTGGCTTGATCGGATTGTCGCTCATGGCAAGATGGTGCCGACGGCCGCTCCGAAAAATCTCAGCACGCTCATCCCGCAATCGGGTTTTCCCACGAAGGTGCATTGCTTCGAGGATTACGACACCGATATCGAAAAGCGTTGGTGGATGTCCGGCAAGGGCGAGACCAAGGACGTCCCGCCCAGCGGCAAACGCTGCTGCCGGGCCGTGTTGACGCAGGACTTCGATGATCGCCAAGGTGATACCAAAACGATGTACCGCGCGGTGATCTTCAACCCGGTTCCCGGTCCCCCGATGGGGCCCAACACCCGGTTGTCGTTTCGGTATAAGCTGCACGGCACAGACAAGATGCGTGTGCAACTCTACAGCCTGACGAACGGCTACCATCGCTATCTCTCGCTCGAAGGTGTGAAGCAAGACGAATGGCGACACGGTACCGTCGACATGACCAAGATGCTCCGCCCAGATGGGTCAGGCGGAGCACTCGCCGAGAACGAACGAATCGATGACATTCAGTTTTACGTCGACCCCACGGCGGAACTGCTGATCGACGACGTCATCCTCTACGATGCGGCCCGTGAAGGTGAAAAGCGTCCGTTCCCCGCGCGGGTTCTCTACACCGGCCTGTTCGACACCGGCAAGCAAGGCAAGGAATGGCCCGGCGACTTCACCATCGTCGAGTACCCGAAGCCGAAGATGTGGAAGTACGCGAAGTCTGTCACCGTCGGTGATAGCAATCCAATCATCCGCCTTTCCATGCGCGGAGAACGAACGCTCGACACCCCGGTGGAACTGTTCTTCAAGTATCGCCTGACCGGCACCGACGAAGTCACCGTGGAGGTCGGCAATGCCAAGACGAAGTTCGTGCTCACACAAGAGTTGAAGAATCTGAAGAAAGACGAATGGACCGAGACGACCGCGAGTTTCAAGCTCCCGGAAGGAACGAAAGAGACGACAATCGACGAGATTTGCTTCCGCCTCCCGAAGGGAGCGGAGTTGTGGATCGATGATGTGTTGCTGTATGTGCCGGGGAAGTGAGATCGCTTGCCGGGCGAGCCAGGTTGCGTAAGCTCCTGGAGAACTGCAAAAAGCGAAGAATTAAATCCTCCAGGAGCGTACGCAACCTGGCTCGCCGGGTGGTGGTGTCCCAGAATGTCCCAAAATTACCACTCCAATTCGAAAACTCGGTTCGTGCAGGTATGCCTCGCCTTTTGCCTGGCTGCGCTCGCTACGTTCTCTCAGATTTCAGTTGCCGACGACGACGAGCCCCCAACTCGGCCAGCGATACCCGTCGTCGGCCGCCCGTCCGCCCATTTCTATCAAGCGGCCGGCACCGGAGTGACCATCAAGGCAGAGGCCACACCCACCGAACTCGCTTCCAACGAATGGCTTACCTACACACTGACAATCAACAAGCTTCTCAACGGAGCCCAGGTCGAAAAGCCATCGCTAAAAATGCTGCCAGAATTCGCCGCATTTCAAATCGATGAAGGGGCGAGCTTGGACCCGGATGCGGAAGCAGGACGGCGAATTTTCGTGTTTCGCTTACGGCCAAGTTCGGATCAGGTGAAATTGATTCCCGAGATCGCATTCCATTATTACGATCCGAAACGGATCGTCTCGGCACAGAAGCCCCAAGACAAATTTCCCAGAATTTACTCCAACTCCGTGCCGATCCACGTCGTCCCGCCGATCGCGCCGCCTTCCAAACTGCCAACGCCGCTCGATGTACCGGGTTTCGCCGTGAACCTTGCGACGAATGATGAAATTCTTGCGCCGTCATCGCGATCCTTCCTTTCGCTTCTGTGGCTGCCCGCATTGCTGGTTCCGCCCTTGCTCGCCATCGGTTGGGTGCTCATGTGGAGAACACTATTTCCCAATTCGGCCCGGTTGCGGAAATTGAAAAGGAACCGCGCGGCCCGCGTCGCTCTATCGGCCCTGGCGCACTCGCGCCGCCATTCTCCCGAGGATCCCGGGGCCGCGATCGCTCACATCATGATCGATTACTTGAGGGAACGCTTTGATCTGCCGGGCACCTCGAACACGCCGCGAGAAATCGCCTGGCACCTGCGTTCCATTCCACTTCCATACGCCCGCTGCGATCAAGCCTTCGACTTTTTTCAGGCATGCGATACCGCTCGCTATTCACGCGATGCGACCGATAGGGCCAAACTGGCAACCGACGCGGAACGACTCCTCGTCGTGCTAGAGGAGCCCGCATGATTGGAATGATGCTCCTACTGGCAGCGAGCACGATTAGCGCGGATACCGCCGTTCTCTCGCGGGATGATCGCTTTCACCGAGCGGTGGAATCATATCGTGCCGGCCTGGAAGCACGCAATGACGTGGAAAAGGCTCAGCCATTCTTTCGGCAAGCTGCCGGTGCTTTTGCGGAATTGTGGAACGATGGGGTGCGAAATCCATTGCTAGCTCGCGATATGGCGCAGGCCTATTTGCTATCGGGTAATCTGGCAGAGGCGATACGCGCCTACCATCTCGGGCTACGGCTCGCGCCGCACGATCGAGATTTACAAGCGGGCTTGGCGTTCGCACGTGAGAAAGTTCCTTATCCCGCGACGAGTAAGCTGGCGGCCGCCTGCCGACCACGCGAACGCGTGTCGATCTTGAAACTACACTCCTCCGAAGAATATCAAGTCATCGCCTTCGGGATCTACTTCCTGGGAATGCTCGCCGCGGCGCGGGCCTGGATGACCCGGCGGCGCGGCACCTGGATCGCGGCCGGCCTGCTGCTCAGTCTCGCGGGCACCTTGGCGATCTGGGTATATCGAGAGGAACGCCTTTTGGAGAATGATTATCGATCGTCACTCGCAATCATCGCCGATAAGGGTACTTCGTTGCGGCGTGGCAACGGGTCGGAATTTCCACTTCGTCTGAACGACAAACTCCCTGCTGGTGTCGAAGCTCGAATTCTCGGTGATCGAGGCGGCTGGGTTCATATCGAACTAGCCGACGGGACAGTTGGCTGGGTAGATCGGAAATCGATTGTCGAATTGAAATAGGGGGCGATGTTGATGGCCTGGCACAACTCCAAAACTTGCGGAGCGGGCTAACGGCGAATGTACACCGCGCGATAAATCGGCCGGCCTTCCTTACGGAACTTGCGTTCGAAATTGGTGAGGTAATCGAAATCGTGCTGCGGTTCCGTGGGCGGGGGGGCAAGCATCTCCGCGAAAGCGGGCATATCCTTCATGATGGCCAACATGACGGTGAAGTACTCTTCCACGTCGGTGACAATATGAAATCGACCGCCGACCTGTAGAACCTTCTCGACGATGGCCACGAATTCGGAGGTAAACAGCCGGCGTTTGTGGTGCCGTGATTTCCACCAGGGATCGGGGAAGTAAACATGCACAGCGTGCACCGATCCCGGAGGTACGCGGTCTCTTAAAAGGAGTTTGGCATCGGCACACGCCACGCGGACATTCGGGAGCTTCCGCTCCACCAATCGCGTTGCGGTATGAAGCTGATATTTGCGGATGATCTCAACGCCGAAGAAATTCACTTCGGGCCGGGACGACCCGGAAGTCAGCAGAAACAATCCTTTGCCGAAGCCGACTTCGACTTCGATCGGGCGATCGTTTCCGAACAAAACGCTCCAGTCGATCGCCGGTGCGACGGCTCCCCGAGGAACATCGGGGAGCAGGTAGGGTGCGAGTTCTTCAATTGGCAAACGGCGTCGGCGTCGCAAGGCAGTTCAACCTCCCACGCCGTTCAGACCGGCCCCGGCAAATTGCTCGAACTTCACCTCGCCAGGAATGGGGATGCCAATCACCAGGACATTGAAGGCCATGGTCGATCCGACGAATCCTTGCACTTCGAATTCCGTCCGGCGGCGATGGAGTTTTACACCTCGGCCAACCAGGACAAGTCGATCGCCGGGCCGCACGGTGGCTCGGAAGCGAGCGTTCTCGATACCGCCCAGGCCCATCAGTCCGTCGCCGACCACTTTTTGGACCTTGGAATAATAGCAAGCAAGTTGGGCTGCCGCTTCGCACATCAATACGCCGGGAAGGAGCGGGATGCCGGGCATGTGGCCTGGAACCCAGAATTCACCTTCGTGGCAATCCTTGTAAGCGACGATAAGCTTTTGTTCAGGATTGAGATAAACGATCCCATCGAGCATTCTCATCCCATGACGGTGCGGATTGACCGCTTCAATCGCTTCGACATCGGCAATGACATTGTCCAAATCGATTGAAATCGGATCGAGAATGGTGACAGGAGGCATACGATCCCCTCAAGCGCCCATGAGCCAAAAAAGTCGGTGTACCGCAATTGTTGGGACCCGCTACCTAATTCCGGTCCGGAGTGCAAGGCTGATAAAGGTTGAAATTCCAATAATCTCCACCAACCATCCACCGGCAAAATCCCGTTTCACGCTCGGTGTCTTCATTATAACGAAGTGCGCGATGCTTGGCGATCAGCATCGTTCGCGAATCCGAAGCACGATCGTTGGACCCGCATTGTCGCACCCGACTAAAACGGCGAACGCTGATCGAAGGTTCCCTTCATTTTAGGGTGGATTGGCAATTTACCTCAGCAGACGGCGGCAGGGCCCTTCTCTTCTCGATTTTTTGGCAGCTTGAGAAACTAGGGCAAGTGCCCCACTCGCCCAAGCTATGAATGAGCCTGCTCAATCTCTCGCCGGATCCAATGAACGGAAAGACTATGCGAACGGCGGCAGCAGGCAATCCGTCTTGACAGCCTCCCGCCTTCGTCGCTATTCCCATCCCCCTGCAAGAGAAAAACGCGAGGGAACGAAGATTCGGTCGAGGCCGTAGCCCGGGCCTCGTCTCTTCCAACCCAGTTGAGGGAGGTCCCGTGGCGCGGCGCATTGTCTGCTTATCGCTCGCCTGGATCGTGGTACTGGCCATCGGGCCCATGCCACGTCTTGTCGCGCAATCGCCGGACTCCTTACGCATGGACCTGGGCGACGGTGGCCGCCTCGTTCTCGATATTCAAGCCGACGAAATCACTACCTGGGAAGAACAGAAGCAGCGGGTTCTCGCCCTGAATGGGAAGGTTCTGATCAGCCAAGGAACCAAGCAGGTCCGCGCCGATAGGGCCTTCATCTGGATTGCAATCGACGAGCGACCGGAACCTGGCTTCAGCCGCGGTGAGATATACGCGACGGGAAATGTCCAGATGCCTTCAAGCGGATCGACTGAATCCATTCCCGCGGTCCTGTTGCGATTCTCCTCTCGAGGAGATCTCAATGTTCGCGGTGGAACCAAGATTCAAAAAAAATCGCTCGCGGACACGGTCGCTTACCAGACAGCGGTATTGGCCCGCGGCGCGCAACCCACTCCCGCACGCTTGCCGGTCGCGGTCAAGCCGACGGAATCTCCTTATCGTCCGATCGTGCCCGTACAAAACACGATGCCGGTGCCGCGACTTGATGCGACGGCCGAGCCGATCACCGTGGTTCTGGCTCCGCCCGCGCTTGATCCCCTGCCCGGAGCGCCGGGAGGATCGACGACCTATGAGCCCCCAACGTTCGAATCGCCGACGATTCCGCTGCCGAACGTCAGTACCCGCCGCATCAAGATTGGAAATCGTTCGTCGAACCCGACGAATGCCAAATATTTGAATCTCGGCAACGGCGAGCAGATTGCTCTGGTCACGGGCGGCATCAAATTGCTGGCAAGCTTTCAAGATAAGGACGGCTTGATCCTGGACATGGAAGCCGACCAACTGGTCTGGTGGCAAAAGGGCAACAATTCACAGGATCTCATCGAGGCGATGCGAGACGACGGCGTTTCGCAGGGAAACGAGAAAGAGACGGAGGTCTATCTCTCGGGCAACGTGGTCGTCCGCTACGGCTCGAATGCCGTCAAGCGAAACGCGGATGGGTCGCCCACGGAAGACAAGATACTTCGTGCCGATCGAGTTTATTATGATCTAACGCGCAATCGCGCCATCGCCACGAATGTCAACTTGGAAATGATCAGTACTGACATGGCGGTACCCACAATCTTCAGGAGCGACGAGATTTGGCAACTTTCCGCGCAAGAATCCAAGGCGATCAAGTCGAAGGCCGCCGCCAGCAAGCTCCCCGGGGATCCCGGTCTCGACATGCGGATGAATCAGCTGACGATCACGGAAGAAAAGAATCAGGTTCGCCGAACGATATTCGGCACCAGTTTCATTGATCGCGACACGGGCGAAGAGCAAGTCGGTTCACTCAGACGGTTCAAAGCCCGAAATTCCTACCTGGAACTGGGCGGCGTTCCGGTCATGTGGTACCCGTATCTCTCCGGCGACGTCAATGACCCGTTGGGGCCGCTCGAGAATTTCGTTTTCCGACAGGATCAGATATTCGGAACGCAATTCCTTTCGACCTGGAGCATGACGGAACTCATTGGCATTAAGAAGATGCCGGGCGAACGCTGGGATTTGATGCTCGATTATCTGAGCGAGCGAGGCCCAGCGGCCGGCATGGTTTACGATCTGTCGGCGCCAAAGCTCTTCGGTTTCGAGGCACCGTTTACGACGCATGTTCTCGCCTACGGCATTTACGACCAGGGGGTCGATCAACTGGCGGGCCCGCGTTCGACTGATTTCGTCCCGTCGCAATTCCGCGGCCGCGTCAACTGGCGGCACGTCCAGGAATACGAAGATTTCAGCTACCAGGGGCAGCTCGCTTACCTCAGCGATCGAAATTTTCTGGAGCAATATTACAAGAACACGTTCGATGTCGGGCCCAATGAAGAATCCTTCGCCTATTTAAAATATCAGCAGGGCCAGGGCGCGCTCACGCTGCTTGCCCAGAAAAATCTCGATCGCTACTGGGTTACCGAAACGCAGTGGTTGCCGAAACTGGAAGGGTACTGGCTCGGCCAATCGTTCTTCGATCGCCTGACCTACAACACCTGGGGCAGCGCCGGTTACGCGAACCTGCAAACGTTCAACTTGCCGGCAAACGATTTCCCGTCCGGAACGTTGCCGCCCGCGAATCCATTTGAATTGCCGGTTCGCACCGGACGGTTCGACTGGATGCATCAACTGAGCATGCCGATCGACGCGGGAGCCGTCAAAGTTGTTCCCTACGTCGTCGGCGACGTGGCGTATTACACGTCGGACGTGAACGGGGACAGTCGAGGCCGATTATACGGTGGAGCGGGTGCCCGCGCCAGCATGCCTTTGTCTCGCCTTTACGATGGTGTTCAAAGCGAGTTCTTGAACCTGAAAGGCATCTACCACAAGGCGACGCTGAACGGCAATTACTATAACGCTTACTCGGATACGCCATACAATTTGCTGCCGCAACTCGACCGACTCAACGACGACGCCACGCAGCAGTCCATCCGCGACATCACCCCATGGCAACCAATCTACCTTCCCACCACCGCGGGCAATGCGTTGGCAACTTCACCGCTGTATAACCCGCGGCTCTATGCGATTCGACGCCTGGTCGATACACGGGCCGATACGCTCGATACCGTCCAAGTTGTTCAAGCCGATTTGAGTCAGCGCTGGCAGACCAAACGCGGCTATCCGGGGATGGAACATACAATTGACTACATTACCTTCGATTTATCCGCCTCATACTTCCCAGCATACAATCGCGACAATTTCGGGCATCCCGTCTCGTTCATCGAATATGCCGGCAGTTGGGCCGTCGGCGATCGCAACGGCTTTACGAGTAACGGCTGGACCGACCCATTTGCCTTCGGCACGCGCTACTGGGATGTGAGCACCTACTACAACCGACCCGATGGGACTAACTTCACGCTCGGCTACCGCCATTACAATCCGGTTAATAGCCGATTGCTCTTTGGCTCGGTCTCATACGTTTTCAGTCCGAAATATTCAGTTGCGTTCAATTCGGCCTTCGACTTCGGCCTGCAACAAAACATGAGTACGGGATTCACGTTCACCCGCACCGGAACCGATCTGACTTGGAATGTTGGCTTCACCTACAACGCACTCGTCAAAAACTTCAGCTTTAACTTCATGGTCATTCCCAATCTAATGGCATCACGTGCCGGCTCGGCGGGAAATCTGCTCAACTCGAGCGGAAATATGATGGGTCGTCAGTGAAAGATGGATCAGATTCCATGTCGGCGTCACTTCGACACTTGCATGGATCAACCCCATCTTGTCATGACCCAGTAAGCAAAGGTAAGATAGGGTTATCCAATCTCCTTGCTGGGTGGTCTATGTCCGAACATGCTCCGCCTACCAGTGATTCCACCGATTCCGGCAGCCGCATCTCGCGGAAGGGAGTGGGTTCGCCCACGGAGAAAATCGCACCACAAGACGTGGATCGAATCAGAAAACTCGCTGGCGAAGGCGAAGAAGAGACCGACAAGTTCGCTCCGATCGATTTGTCGACCGATCAGGCTCCGACTAATGGAGAGTTGTTCTCCGGGCCGCCCCCTATTCCTGGATATGACGTGGTGGGTGAACTTGGGCGCGGCGGCATGGGAGTGGTTTGCAAAGCCTGGCATGTCAAGAATCGCCGCTTCGTCGCCTTGAAACTGATCAGTGCCGGTCCGGAAGCCAACAATATTCAATTACGGCGTTTCAAGGCCGAGGCCGAGATCGTCGCCAAGCTCTCGCATCCGAATATCATCCAAATCTACGAAGTCGGTGAACATCAGGGTTGGCCCTTTATTTCTCTCGAATTTTGCGGTGGCGGCAGTCTCGCGAAAAAACTGGGCGGCACGCCGATGTCGCCCCAAGCGGCGGCGGTATTGTTGACGAAGCTTGCGGAAGCATTGGCGGTCGCTCATGCTCATCGGATCATTCACCGCGATCTCAAGCCTTCGAATATTTTGCTGACGGCGGAAGGCGAACCGAAGGTCGGCGATTTTGGACTGGCGAAGCAACTCGAAACCAAAACCGAATCTGTTGTTGGCGTAACCCTCACTGGAGCGGTGATGGGCACGCCCAGTTACATGCCGCCGGAACAAGCTAGTGGCGACGCGAATTCCGCCGGCCCCGCCGCCGACATCTACGCCCTGGGTGCCATTCTGTATGAGTGCTTGACTGGCCGTCCACCATTTCGGGCACCCACGGTGGTCGAGACACTCGACCAGGTTCGGAACCAGCTTCCCGTCCCGCCCCGGCAATTTGATGCCCGGATCCCGATCGAACTGGAAACGATTTGTTTGAAGTGCTTGCAGAAGAAACCCGCAAATCGCTATGCCGTCGCGGCGGAACTCGCCGAGGACCTGCGCCTGTTTCTGGCAGGGGAACCCATCAAAGCCAGGCCCACCGGGTCCATTTCCAAAGCAATTCTGTGGATCAAGAAAGAACCCGAGGCCGCGGGCCGGCTTGCGGGCATCATCGTCGCCCTCACGGCGCTTGTCATGGGGACGGTTTACTTTTTCTTGGTTCAGTAGCGCCGCCGGTTGAATGATAGACCGATACGCAAGCAAGGGAGCCTTTCCCCTTGTTTGTGCGTTTTGAAGTTGCGAGTTTTACTCCAGATCTCCGGTCTTCGATTTTGAGCCTGAAAGGCTCATTCTATCAGCCCAGGCCGTGAGGCCTGGGTTCATGAGATGATTTAGCGTCTCGGCCCTGAAAGGCAACGCCGTGACGGATTTTATGGGGGCGAATTCAGCATCATTTTTCGGAGTTCTTTCTTTTCTTGCGACGTCAATATCCGGATTTTGG
>JAIOQJ010000548.1 GCA_021413475.1 Planctomycetota bacterium
TTCGACGCCAAACAGGCCCGTGAACATCAGGAAGCATGGGCCAAGTATCTCGGCGTGAACATCGAAACGCCAATCGGCGTCGGCGGCACGATGGTGCTGATCCCACCGAGCGATGAGGTGGCGAAGCCGTACTTCCTCGGCAAATACGAGGTGACGCAAGGCGAATGGGAAAAGGTGATGGGCTACAATCCGAGCGATTTCGGCCCGAAGAATCCGAAGACGAAGGGCCTGGATACGACCAAGTTCCCGGTGGAGAACGTGAGTTGGTATGACAGCGTGGAGTTTTGCAACAAGCTGAGCGAACAGGAGAGGTTGAAGCCGTACTACGACCTGAAGGTGACGAAGCGGGAAGCCAATGACGGCAAGCAGATCGAGGAAGCGGAGGTCATCATTCTTGGCGGGAATGGTTACCACATCCCGATGGACGCGGAGTGGGCGCATGGTTGCTTGGCGGGATCAAAGTCGAAGTACCACTTTGGCGACAAGGAGACAAACCTTCCGGAATATGCGTGGTTCAAGGACAACAGCGACGGTCGATCGCATGGAGTGGGCGAAAAGAAGCCGAATGGGTTTGGTTTGTTTGATATGCATGGGAACGTGGTGGAGTGGATTGGGGAGATGTTGTCGAACGCCACGAGCGGAGCCCCGGAGCGAGTCCATCGCGGCGGCCATTGGAACGACCCCGCCGGCTTTTGCGCGGTGAGCCCCCGGTCCCGGTTTGGTCCGGCTTACCGCAGCAGCAGCCGCGGCCTCCGCATCGCTCGCGCGGCAGATGTTGAAGGAACCCCGCCGCCGCTCGCCAAGGCCCCGTTTGACGCCAAACAGGCCCGCGAACATCAGGAAGCGTGGGCCAAGTATCTCGGCGTGAAGGTCGAGACCCCCGTAAGCGTCGGCGGCACGATGGTGCTGATCCCGCCGGGTGATGAGGTCGCGAAGCCGTACTTCCTCGGCAAATACGAAGTCACGCAAGCGGAATGGGAAAAGGTGATGGGGTATAACCCAAGCGGATTCGGCCCGAAGAATCCGAAGGTGAAGGGGCTAGATACGAGCAAATTCCCAGTCGAATCCGTGAGCTGGTTCGATAGCGTGGAGTTCTGCAATAAACTGAGCGTGAGCGAAGGGCTGAAGCCGTACTACGAATTGACGGTGAAGCGGTGGATCGGGCCATCTATTGAAGACGCGGACGTGAAAATCCTGGGCGGTAACGGATATCACCTTCCGACCGATGTGGAGTGGACACATGGGTGCGCCGCTGGGTCGAAAGGTAAGTTCCATTTTGGCGACAAGGATGAAGATCTGCCAGACTATGCGTGGATTCAACATATAAGCGACGGACGCACGCATGTGGTCGGCGAGAAAAGGCCGAATGCGTTTGGTTTATACGATATGCATGGGAACGTGTGGGAATGGAACGAAGAGATGCTAACGAACATTTCTTCAGCGGCCCCGGAACGAGTGACTCGCGGTGGCGCTTGGTCCGCCCCCGCCGGTCCCTGCCTGGTGAGCAACCGGGCCCGGAATGTTCTGAACCTCCACAATATGCACGCCGGCTTCCGCGTCGCCCGAAACGCAAGTCCACAAGTTGGGCGTTGATCCCAGAGGTTCGCGGAGCCTCACCTCTGGGCTCCGCCCCAAACCGAGTCGCGCCAGGTCGCGTGAGCGCCTGGAGTGTTCCGGGGCGAGCAAGCTCCCGTTAGGGGCCGGAGTCGTCAATTCGAATACTCCGGCCCCTGACGGGGGCCGGCTCGCCAAGATGTGTTCCGAGGTCTGAAGCGGGTCGCGACAAACAGGGCCTTTTGTTTGTAGTGACCCGCTTCAACGGGTCTGGCCTTTAGACCCGCTGAATCGCGTCAGTACGAACGGATTATGCATTCACCGCTTCGTTGGCGGTGTTCCTTCCCCTAATCTCTCACTTCACAATCGCATCCGGCGCAACCGCCTGAATCCCGTCGCGATCCGTCACGGGAAAGGAGGCGAGTGAGAACGCTTTCTCCCACGCCAATTCCGGGCGGTAGAGTCCGCCAGGGTTTTGCGGAAGCGATGGACCGTCGGCCTTCTTCGAATAGAGCGGTCATCGGAACGGGGCTGAAATCAGCGCTTGAAATCGACATTTGATACTCGGCCGGAATGGCCGACACGTAATAGTCCATGCCGGTCAAGAGACAGACGGTGTACAACCGCTGAAGGTCGCCGCGTGTCTGCGCGTAGATGAGGGTGGACACATTCTTGCCGGCACTGTTGACCGACCACTGCCGGGTGATCTCCGGATCCGCGTACAGCTTGCTCGCCACGATCGCGTACACTTTCGCCCCGGCGAGATCGCGGGCGGCGACGTTCGAACGCTCGTCGGGCGCAACGTACGGCGGCCGATAGAACAGGGCTTGGGAGACGCCGCCATCAACGTGGCGCTCGGTGTGTCGGACGCCATCCACGGTGACATCAATGTGGACCGCCGGGAAAAAGCCGGGGGCGGCCGACGAAGCGAGCATGATTTTGACAATCAACTCCCGATCGCCCGGTCCGTTCCTCGCGGCGATGGCTCCGATATCCCAGATGACGAACTGCTTTCCTTCTTCCTCGGTGGTGCCGATGTAAAGCCGCCGGCCGTCGCGATGGGCTTGGGCCAGGTCTTGCATCACGGCGGGAGAAATAAAGGCGTCGATGCGCTTCGCCAGCGGCGACGTGTCGGCGAAGGACTCGTCAAGGAGCCCCCAGAATCGACGCACCTTGTAAATGTCCTTGCTCTCGACCGTGGTGTAGAACTGCTTCAACTCCGCATCGTATTTCGGCCCGAGAAAGACGCACGGGCCGATCAGTGCCCCCGTGCTGATTCCAGTAACGACGTCGAAGGACGGCCGATCGCCGCGTTCCGACCAGCCGACCAGAACGCCGGCCGAGTAGGCTCCGAACGAACCGCCGCCGGATAGACACAAGATGTTCCGATCAGGCTGCTTGGAAGCCGTGCCGCCCTCGCTCACGGATTGATCCGAGAGCTTTTGCTGCCGGTCCTTGCGAAGGCGCTCAGCCGCGGCGGCCAGTTGGTTCACGGGGTTGAGGTCATCGGCCTCACCCTGGGCCACTGGGTCGATCAGGTCGCGGGTGTTCAAGCCAGATTCCGCGGGAGTCGGAAAAGGTGTGGGCGTCGCATGACGGCAAGCGGTCGCAACCCCCGCTAGAAGAAAGAATGCCACAGGCATCCGGATCAAGGTGCGGACCCGGCCGTCCATGTCATATTCCTAAGTCAGCCCACTGGGATGGGAAAGGTGGAGGTGATGCGATTTAAGGGTATCATCGGCTCAAATGGCCGCCAGGCATGACGCGCACTTCTTCGACGAACTTGTTGGTATTCGTTCGTAGTGACCAGCTTCAGCGGGTCTAGCCTTTGACCCGCTAAAGCGGGTCACTACGAACGGAATGCGCATTCACCGCTTCGACGGCCCCGGCGGCGTTGCCGCGATCTTGATCGCCTCGACCGTGACGCTGCCCTTCGCATCGGTTTTCACCACGTAGAGAATATTCTCATTGGTGCCTGGGCAGGGGAGGTTGCCGGTGTAGAGGATTTGGTTCGGGTTCTTGGGGTCGGTGATCGTGATTTTGCGAACGGACCCGCTGCATTGGGTGTCGCGGACGGCTTCGCCGGCGAAGAGGCGCTGCGGTTTGCCCGGTCGCGGCATGCCGTTGACGATGATGGTTTCCTGGATGACAATCGTGTCGTTGGTTTCGTTGCGGAAGCCCATCCAGCCCGCGAACGCTGCTCCGACTTCCCCGAGGGCGAAGAGAACGCCCAGGAGACTCGGTAGCCAGAATTGACGCATGGGAGAGCACATCGGAATATCTCAAAAGGGGCATTCGCGCCCCAATAATGGAAGGTCGTGAGGCATACCACCTCATCGGATGGACGCCCAGGGAACCTTCACTTGCGCGAAAAATCTGGATTCTTGCCGAATGATCGCACGGCAATTTGCCCATCTTCGCAAAGATGGGTGGGCGTGAGGGATTTGAATTATTGCATAATCGTCAGATAGACAGTTTCTCGCCGGTTGATTCTCATCGTTTGGGAATCATTCTCACGGTTTGGGCGTCATTCTCACGGTTTGGAATGATTCTCACCGGGGGTGGCGCGGGGTCGTGAGAATCATCCCAAAACGTGTCAATCCCCCTATCGACTTAATTTATCACCGCCGGGCGCGGGCTTCTGGCCGACGGTGGCCATCGCCTGGCTCAAGAACTCGGTGGCAAGCTTTTGCACCTGTTCGTCGCACGCCTTGCAGATTTTCGCCCAGGCTTCGGGAGTCGTGCCCGGCGCACAGGGCGGAGTACAGACCTCCAGGTAAGCCTTCGCCTTCGGCTCCGTGCCGCTCGGTCGCAACACGACCTTGGCGTTTTCACCCAGCCGGAAGATCAGGAAATTGCGACTGGCGAAATCGGTGGCCCCTTTCATCGGCCCCATGCGGCCCTCTTCGTTACGAAGGTCCTCGAAGCCGGTGACTTTCAGGCCGCCGATACTCGCCGGCGGGGTCTTGCGAAGGGTGTCGAGCATACGGATCATGTTCGACTTCCCCTCGATGCCGGTCATGATGATGTTCAGCACCTCGTTGCGGAAGTAGCCGTACTGTTTCGAAAGCGATTCGAGATACTCGACCACGGTGCGGCCCTGACGTTTTTGCTCCAGAGCCATCTCGGCCATCAACACGCAGGCACCGGCGGCATCTTTGTCGCGAATCTCGGGAGTGGTTAGGACACCGTGACTCTCCTCGCTGCCGATGATGTAGTCGGCCGGCGTGCCGCGGACGTCCTCGTAGGCTCCCGTCGATTCCAGTTGCCAGAGAACCTCGGCGATGTACTTGAAACCGACCAGCAGGTTCTCGACTACCTGGGCACCGAAACTCCGCGTGATCCGGCTGACGAGCGAGGTGGTCACTTCCGTCCGCAACACGATCGGCGACGGCGGCAACGCCCCGTTTTTCGAAAGTTGGCTCAGTTTGTAATGCGTCAGGAGAGCACAGATCTCGTTGCCGGTGATGACCCGATAGTCGCCCTTGCCATCCTTATCGCGGCAGGCCAATCCACCGACGCGGTCGGCATCGGGATCGGTGGCGAGGACGAGATGAGCCTGGTTGGCGCGTGCCACGACCTCAGCCCGATCGAGCGATTCCGGCACTTCGGGGTTTGGCGACTTGGTGACGTTGGGAAACTGCCCGTTCGGTTCCATCTGTTCGGGAACCGGGATCGGCCGGAAGCCCTGGGCCTGCAACGCTTCCATCGCGGTCATGCTGCCGACGCCGTGCAAAGGCGTGTAGACCAGCCGGAATTCGTCGAAACGCGGCGGCGTGGAAACCGCCTGGCGCTTGCAAAGTGCGATGTACGCCTTGTGTGTTGAATCATCGAGCCAATGTACGCGGCCGCTGCGGACGGCATCAGCCCAGGGGATCGACTTGATGGTCGTCACCTGATCGACGAAATCGCTCATGATCTGATCGTCGGGCGGCACCGGTTGGCCGCCGCGTTCGTCGTAAAACTTGCCGCCGTTGTCATCAGGCGGATTGTGCGAGGCCGAGATGTTCAGGCCGCCATTCGCTTGCAACATGCGAATCGCGAACGAGAGTTCCGGCGTCGCCAGATAGCGTTTGCTCTCGGCCGGCAGAATGTGAGCGTGAACGCCGTTGGCGACATAGACACAGGCGGCGTACTGGGCGAAATCCCGGCTCGATAGATGGAGTACTGGGTTCGGCAGGGCGAGATTGTAGACTTTGCGATTGTCCTCGAATTGCCGGACGTCGTAAGCGAGTACGACGGTGAGCGGTTTCGCGTGGCCGGGAAAGCGAGCTTTCAGATACTCGCAATGCCCCTGGACGCTCGCGCCGAGCGTCCAGAGATTCATGCGATTCGGCCCGATGCCGACGCCGCCGCGGCGGCCGCCGGTGCCGAACGGCATCACTTGGTAGAAGGCATCAAGCAGATCCGACCAGCGCGACGACGCGATCAACCACTCGATCTGCGGCCGATAGGCGGCGAAGTCCGGCTGGGTTAGCCATTGGTTCAGAAAGACCAGTGCCTTGTCCTTGTAGGCCGAGTCGGCGTCGATCCCCTGAAAACCCTGCTTGACCGAAGCGAGCAAATCCATGTCGCGCCCCTGTTCGATGCGTCGAATCTCAAAAAATCCCGTGCGGGTACTCTAAGAGACAAGACGCGGGGAGGCAACGAAAGGACGCCCCTACGGATAAAGTTAAGATTTTTCACCACAGAGACACAGAAACACAGAGAAAACCGGAGAATGAGGCAAGAGAGTTCATCGAGGTTCGTTTTTCATAATTGATCTGTTTTCTTCCTCTTCTCCTCTGTGCCTCTGTGGTTCAATTCTTCACTTGATACACCTGGGGAGGCAACGAAAGGACGCCCCTACTTCCCCCGCTTAAATTCCAGCAGCACCCGCGCCGAACCATTCGCGGCATTGAAGTATTCCGGCCGTTCCGCGCTTGGCTTCTGGTTCAGGCAGAGTTTCAGCGTGTTGCCGTCGAGGTGGTAGATTCCGAGGCTGGCATCTTTGCCCGTCTGCAAGTCGATCTCTTTCGGCAGCCAAGTCGAGTTGATCTTGAACGTGTAGCGGCCATGCGTTTTCTCTCCCGTCATAAAACGCAGGCTATTGCCTTCGATCACGATGTGACGGCCTTCGAGTTGCATGGGCATTAGCTTGCGGCCATCATCCTCGAGAGAAACCATCTTCCAGTCGCCTTGCAGGGTGGCAGCTTCGGCTTCGGACATAGCGATTTCCGCGGCCGTGGGTTTCGATTCGATCGGCTTGGCATCAGGAGGGCGGCCGTCCCAGATCGAGATACGGCCCGGCATGATTCCGCGCGGCCCGGCGGCCACGAGTAAGCCATCTGGGGTGAAAGAGACGAACGTGTACCGCTCGGCATCGGTGCCGCCGAGTGAGAGAACCTCTTGATGGGTGCCCATGTCCCAAATCTTCACTGTGCCATCTTCGCTGGCAGTGGCGAGACGACGGCCATCCGGATTGAAGGCGACGCACGTGACCGGTTTGGCGTGACCGGTCAGGCTGAAGAGCAGCTTGCCGTTCTCGGGATCCCAGACATGGACCTCACTCGTTTCACGGCCGTAGGGACTCTTCACCGCGGCCGAGGCAATTTGTTTGCCGTCGGCACTGAAACACAGATGAGCGACGCCGGTTGCATGGCCCTTGTAGGTCAGGCGTTCCTTACCCGTCAGCGGATCCCAGATAATCACCTCGCCGGCGGCAGTCGCAAGGATCCCATCCTTGCGGAAAGCTAGGGAGTTGACCTTCCCCTTGTGCCGTTCGAAGGTGAGTATCTCTTTCCCTTCGGCGATGTTCCAGATCTTCACGAGTTTGTCTTCGCTGGCAGATGCGAGGAGCTTGCCATCAGGGCTAAAGGCGATCGCGAGAATTTGTTCGTTGTGGCCGACGAAGGTTTTTTCCTCCTTGCCGGTGGCCGCGTCCCAGATCTTGATCTCGCCAGTTCGCTGAAATTGCAATCCCTCGATTTTCTTGTCGGGTTTCCGTTTCGCGCTAAAATCGAGTTTGTCGGAAGCGGAGGCGGCTCGCCCGTCGTTGCTGAACGCCAAGGCGAGGATCCTCGAATGGCCTTTGAAGATAAACCGTTCTTTCACTAATACCGCGTCAAAGGTCGGATCCTTGCGCAGGCCCCAAACAGTGGCACCGCCGCTGGCGAACTGCCCGCCGCTGGCGATCCGTCGGCCGTCGGGGCTGATCGCCGTGAAGTAGACGTCGCCAGGCCGATCGCGGCGTTCGACGGCCAATTCGGGGTTCCACATCGTGATCGAGAAACTCATGCCGGAAGAAATCAACCGTTTGCCATCGGGCCGATAGGCAATCGTCCAGATTGGGCTGTCGTCGTCACGACGCAGGGTCATCCGTTCGTTGCCGGTGTCGGCCTCCCAGATTTTGATCTGGCCGTCGACGCCAGCCGAGGCGATGTCCCTTCCATCGGGGCTATAGGCAACGGCATGGACGTACTTCGCATGCCCCCAAAGATTCTGCAATCGCTGGCCGGTTTCCGCATTCCAGATCGAGACGGCCTTGTCGCCGCCGCCGGTGACCAACCGCTTGCCGTCTGGGCTGAAGGCGATGCTGTGCGACCAAAGTGCGTGAGCGATGAAAGCGGCGATCTCTTTTCCCGATTCCACATCCCAGACTTTCACCTCACTCGCAAAGCGATTGTCAAAGCAGTCCGTGACCGCCGCAAGACGTGTCCCGTCAGGGCTGAACGCGAGGCCGCGAACCATACCGACTTTCTCGCCGAGAAACTTGACGAACTTGCCCGTAACGTCCGAAATGGTCACCCTGCCCCCGCCGTCCGACGCAAGTTCATTTCTCTTCGGATTCCAGGCAACCGCTCCACTACCGCTACCTGGCAGGCTCAACGGCTCGCTTTTGAGATCTTGCATATTCCAGATCTTTACTCCGCCGCCCAAATTCGGCGGCACGCCCATCAGTTTGGTAGCCGGGCTTTCGGCCTGACTGCTCGAAGCGAGCCACCGGCCATCAGCGCTAAATGCAACGCCTTTGACCTGTCCGGAATGCTTGACGCTGAGATCGATCGGAAAAGCGAAACGGTCGTCGAGCCAGAGCCAGACTTTTACTTTGCCGTCGGAATCCCCCGACGCGATCCGTCGGCCATCGCGGCTATAGGTCACGCAGTTGACGAACGCCAAATGGCTGTCGAGGTCCACTCGGCCGGCTTTGGTCAAACGCTTGATGTAGTTCCATTCCCAATTTCGAAGGTCGCGTTCATCGAGTTTGTCCACGTCGTTCGCCGGTGTGCTCTCTTCGAGCAATCGTTTCGTCTCTTGCGGCCGATTGGCAAACCATTCGCGGGAAGCGAGATGGATTCGGTTGATGTAGAGGCGATCCTCCAGTTCCGCGCCATGCCGCTCAGCCGCCTTTTTGGACTTCAGTTCGAGTTCGGCTTTCTCCTGAAGCGCCTGGGCTTTCAATCGTTCTTCCGCCGCGGCTTTCTGCTCGGCCTCGAGTTTCAGGCCTTGCTCTTCCGCCAATTTCGTTTGCTCATCCGCTAACTGAAGGGCCTTGGTAGCGACGTTGTTTTTCTCGGTGAGATAGTTATTCACTTGCCAGGCACCGAAGGCGACACCCGCCGCTACCGCGATCAAAAGAGCCGCCGCCAGACCGGCCACCGCTGGGTTCCGCTGGCACCAACGTTGTATTTTCGCGAGACGCCCGACGGGTCGTGCGATAGTTGGCTTGCCATCGAGAAAACGTTGCAGATCATCGGCGAGATCGGCCGCGCTCGCGTAGCGATCGCTCGCCTTTTTCCGCAGGCATTTCAGACAAATCGTATCCAGGTCGCGCGGCAAGGCGGGGATGAGAATCCGCGGCGAGACTGCTTCGGTGTCGGTCACCTGGCGCACGGTTTCCATCGCCGTCGCGCCCAGGAACGGCGGCCGGCCGCACAGGAGCTTGTAGAGG
>JAIOQJ010000673.1 GCA_021413475.1 Planctomycetota bacterium
TCACCCAGCGGCTCACGCCGCTCGGCTCGCCGATTCTTCGTATCTAATGGGTTCGCAACCGCTCCACGATCTCAAACGCCCCGAGCGGAACCACCCAACTCATCCACGCCGCGATAACGTAGGCCTGCTCGGCTTCTTGGACGCCGATTCGCTCCGCCGCCCCTGATAGAATGCGGAGAACGAAGGCGGAGCAGATCAAGATGTAAGTACGAAGCATCCAGCGGCGGTGTTGCTCATAGCGCCGGCGGCGGGCGTAAATGACGCCGACGATGGCACAAGCGGCGGTCGCCGCCGATAGCAGGAGGAAGCTCAGACCCGCCGGCCAACCGCCAAAGGCGTGTTGCGACATCACGGCACTGCTCGGGAGTACGAACAACAACAAGACGACGACTTGAACCCGGCCCAGCCAGCGGTGCCAACGGCGATGACAACGGCGGACATAGTCGCTCAGCAAAATCAATCCGTTGGCCAGCACGAACGGACCGGAAAAGATGTGTACGTAGAACGCCGCCCGGTAAGTGCCGGCGAAGGTCGACTCGCGGCCTTGCAGAAAAAGCGAATCGAAATTAGGCGGGAAGTAATCGGGATAGTTCGCCAAAATGGTCGCCAGCACCCGCAGAATCAGGGCGATTGTGAGCCACAGCAGAATCGTCGGTAGGATGGCATGTTTCACCGCAGTGCTTATTCCAATTCGACTTTCTCTCCGCCGGCGATGGTGATCGCGGCAGCAAGTACTTTCGGGTCGATCTTTTGGCTGATGTATCGAGCGCCACCGTCCGCCATTGCCACAATTATCGTTTTCGCATGTCCGCTGTATGGCTGCTGGTCAATTGGCTTTTGCAAGTCGGAGGGTTCGAATCCTCGTAGGGTTGATGTGCCGCCGCGTGCCCAAGGTCCGTGATTCAAACGGGTTTCCATGATGGCAATTGTGTTCGAAGTTCCGTCGACGATCATCTTGGGTGACGTCGGGCGGTTGTAACCCATGAAGCCGTTGCCCGGAGAACCGGCCGGTTGCTCGGCGGCGGCATGGCCGATGCCGGATATCGCCACGTAATGGGTAATTGCTTCGGGCTTCGGCGACACATTCAACGTGGGGCAAATGAACAAACTGATTATTGTTTGAGATACTTGGACATTCCCCGCGTATCCCTTTTCGAGATCAAATCGACTATACAAATTGACTTCCTCTATATACGGCAACACGGCAACCATCCAGCTGAGCCGCTCCTCGGGAGTTGCACCCGGCCCAAAACAACCCGGAGGGAACGGAAGCTGTTCGGGCGGGATCGCCGAACCCAGTAACGGAATCGTGGGTCCGTTTACATCCGCATACAAGTGTACTGCCTTCATCAGTTGCGCGAGATTGTTCATGCACTTCGTACGCGCGAGAGGCTCACGAACTCGTCGGATCCCCGGCAGGAAAAGGCCGATCAAAACGACGATGATGCCGATCACGACGAGTACATTGATGAGAGCATTTCCGTCGCGATTGGACCGAGACATGGGTGGCCCTCGAAGTGAGAAGAGTGCCGTTGCGATTATTGATCATACTTGAACCATTGACGGTTGTCAGCAAGGTTTCGAGGTTCCGAAGCGCAAAGCGCTCCGCTCCGAAGACTGCGCGTCGCGGCTTGCCTCGCAGGCCCCTTGCCGTCAATCACTGGCCACCTTCGCCTCACCCAATCCCAGCGTGGTACGCGTCTCCTCCGCGATTGCTTTCAAGCGATTTCTGGCTGTTCCGATCGAGATTTCGGGTGCGGGGTTGGTGTTGATGGTGACACAGCGGCGTCCGTTAAGGCGTTCCACAATGGTCGGAGTTGTCTTCACTTCGATGCGAGCGACATTCTTCATTGGGAAGCTCGTCCCGTCGGCTCCGGGAAGCGGGATGTTTCCAATTAGATCCAATCGGGATAAATCCGCATCGCGGATCAGGAAATTGAATTCGCCAACTTTGTAACCGTGCAGCATCGAAACGAACAGCGTGAAGTCCTCGGCCGAAACGCCCGCCCTGGCGGCTGATTCCCGGTCGAGTTGAATGGTCGTTGTCGACGTCCACAACGGCTCGGTATCGACATCGATCAGGACATCGTTCTCTTTCAGACATTTTGCCGTGACTTCATTGATCCAATTCGAGAGTTTCTGAGAATTGTCCTCCACGAGGGAAACCCGAATCGGGTACGTCTGCTGTCGCGGCAGGGGGCGTCCGCTAAGATCAATCATCCGGAAAGTTGCGCCAGGGAGGCGATTTCCGGTCTCACGCATCGTTTTCAACACCTGTGCTCGTTCCAGGTCATGGGGAATTTCGAACGGAATCAGAACGCGTGCTTTCGTTGGGGTATCGGCAGAATACAAGACGAGAGGCGGGCCGATCCTCCGATTTTCTTCCAACGGCGGATCTGGGATGTACCGCTCCTCAAAACTCGCGACAGCTCGGTCGATCTCGCCGAGCGTGGTTTTGTCTGGGAATCGGAATTCGACGAGAAACTCGTCCCCTGAACGCGTCGAATCGATTGCGATCGTGAGCTTTGTTCCTTCCTTCAAGCCTTGGCGAATCGCAGGCAATGCTTCCCGCAGACTTGTCCCCATTTTCGCCGCATCGGCATTGGGTTTGACGTGTATTCCAACGGCCAAAACACGTCGGCGAAGATAGAGGGCGAAGCCGCAGCTGGTGAAATCATCCTTGATCTCGGCGACGTCTTTGAGGCGAATAGGTGCCCCATTTCGTTCCCCGACCACAATATCTTCGAGCGATGCGTTGCCCTTCGGCTTGCTCTTTTCGCGGCTCTTGGCGACGGCGGTTATCACTGACTTCGGAGGGATGCCGAGCTTAGCCAGTCGTTGCGGATCCAGTTGAACCTTTATCTCGGGTGGTGAATCGCCGACCAGATCCATCTTGCCCACGCCGGGAATCGCTTGAAGTTTGGGCCTCACGACCGCTTCAAATTGAGCTTTGATTTCGCCCAGCGAGAGAAGTTCACTTTCCAACGCGAGCCAAACTACTGGCAAAGCATTTGGTGGATAATCATCGTAAACCCCGGGCCCCGATAGCATCGGCAATGCCGCGCTCGATTTCGCCGCGACCTCTTGAATCTGCATCGCCATCCGCGCGGCATCTTCCTTGGGATCGAACGCCAATTCAAAAACCACCTTCCCATCGCTGGCTCGCGAGCAAACCGAGCGTAATTTCGCGATTTCGTGGAAATTCTTACTGAGCAACAAGGCCACTTCTTGGTCGGCTTCGGCCGCGGAAGCACCTGGGAAGGGATACGTGTACGTCACCACACGTTCGTGTCGGATTGATTCCTTGGGTAAATCATCGTCTTTTTGTTCCGGGGGTCGCGGGATGGGCTGGCTGTTCAGGAAGTAAACCGTGACCCCGGCACCGATCAGAAGTGCCAGACCTACGCCGATCAGAGATTTTTGAGATGAAGTGGCCATGGCGTGATTCTATCCGAACCGGAATCCGTGGTGAATTGCTTCCTGGTCGAATTCGAATTCACGGTCCGATGCTCTCGTTCAGATCCTTTTTCGTCCGATCAAGCGACTCGATGACATCGCGGACTTCCGGAGTGTCGGCCCATTTGTCGCGGGCTTTGTCCTGGAGCCATTGGACGAGTTCAACGGAGCGGTCGCGGATTTCGACGAGGTCCTTGTAGCCGGTGCCGTTCGGGCCGCCGATTTGCCGGTTGGCGGCCTTCAGGCTTGGGGCGAGGCCCTGGCGGATCACGGTGTCGAGATGTTTGCCGATCTCGGCGACCCGGCCGGAATCGCTGTCGTCGGCGGCCGTGCCGAGGGCCTTCTGAAACTCCATGATCACTTTGCGATACGAGCGTGAACGCTCGGTGTGATCGCCGGAAAAAGTCGAAAGTTCCAGAGTGCTATCGACCAGCGTCTGGATCATCGGCCGATTCTTCTGGAACAGTTGCTGCTGTTGCACGGCGGTTAATTCACGCTTCGTCCCCTGAGCCCCGGCGAAGGTACAGAGAATCGCGACGAGCAACAGGCTGAGTAAGGAACGAATCATGACAACGACTCCCGAATGAGACGGCGGAGCGTTTTCGTCCCGTCGCGAGCCGTGTCTGCCGCCTCAATGAGCGACTGGGCGGAATGCTGGGGCGATTCGTCCGCCATCTGGCGTGCGTTCTTTTCCGCTTCGTCCAGTTCATCGACGATCTTAAAGAGGACCGCTTCACGTTTCGAGCGGTCAATGCGGCGGGCCTGGGCGACGAGGCCCTGTATCACGACTTTCTTGTACATCTTTTCCAGGGCCTGCATGTTTTCACCGGTCGCGTCGGCCCGGGCGATTTGCCGCATTTCATGATTCAATTCGCCAGCCACGCGTGCCAGGACGACGACCTGTTCTTCCGCCGTCAGCGACTTCGCCAGTTCGACGTTGAGTTTGACGAGGCTGTTGAGTAGCGGGTCATTCGGCGTGGCAGCGGGCGGTGGCAGGCGATTGTTGCGTAGACTCAGCCAGGCGACCATGCCGATCACCAGCGTGGCGGCCACCAGGCCCGCGGGCCAGAAGTTCTCCGTCAGTCGGCGGAACGAATACTTCTTCTTGGATGGCTCGGCGACGATAGGCATGGGCAACGGTTTCGCACTGGTGCGGCCATTGCCTTCGTGAGTAGTCATCGGAGGCGCGATCGGAGCGGGGACGGTGCGAATCTTTTCGAGCAACGCGTTCTTCATCATGCCATTGCTCTCGGGCACCGGCACACGCTTCAGGGATCGATCGACGAGCATGAACTTGCGATGCCAAGTCCGGCAAGCGGCACAGTCGGCGAGATGCATGGCCAGCTCGGCCGGCAGGATGCCAAGCTCATCGACGGCCAGGATTCGGTTGCGGATCGGTTGGCATTTCATGGCGAATTCCGGTTGGTCTCCCTCGGGGCCGGCAGTAAGTCGGGCTCCAGGATGCTCATCAGTTTCTGGCGGGCCTTGAACACACGCCACCGGGCCGTTTCATCGGTGATGTTCACTATGTCGGCGATTTCCTTGAACGACAGATCCGCCTCGGCCCGCATCATCAAGGCCGTGCGAAAATCGATCGGCAACTTGGCGATGGCCTCGGCCAACGTCCGCAAGGTCTCGCGGCTGAGGGCTTCTTCCTCGGGGCCGGCGTCGTCTTCAGGAAAATCGAGCGTCAAAGGCGACACGTTGTGCCGCTGCGAGCGACGCTGATTCACGTAGTTGTTGTGCGCGATGCGAAACAACCAGGCCCGGAAGTTGCTCCCCGCTCGGAAGCTCTGCAGAGCGGCGAACGCCTTCATGAAGGTCTCTTGAGCAAGGTCTTCCGCACAATGTCCATCTCGAGTCAGATGGCACAACCAACGGTACAAACGTTCCCAGTAGCGGTCCACCAAGGTGGCAAAGGCCTCCCGGTCGCCCGTTTGAGCTTTCACAATCAGCCCGGTCTCATCGTCCGGGAGACGGCCCACATCGCGTGTCACAGTTCTTGGCCCAACACCTTGTGGCACCAAGGACTTCGGTCGATCCGAAGTCCGCGGCCCGCAGGCCGCCTTGATCTACCTTAACCCCCGCGAACGTAGCCTGTCCAGCAAATCCCGGAAGGTCTTCCGACCAGCCGATTGGGCGAATCTAACAACCATAACGTGCGGAGGAGCGGTTCGTTGGTGGGATTCTGAACTCGATTGGCGAGCCGGCTCCCGTGAGGGGCCGGAGTATTTGTAGTTCCTCCGGCCCCTC
>JAIOQJ010000674.1 GCA_021413475.1 Planctomycetota bacterium
CGACTCTCCCTCGCTAGCGCGTCGGGTTAAAAAGCCTGATCAATTCCGCTGCTGCAACCGATCGAGTGCCAGGCGGGCGGCTGAACGGACCTCGGGGATATTGTCGGTGCAGGCTTCGAGGAGTGCTTCGACAACCGCATCGTCAAGGCAACCCATCTGACCGAACAATTCACATGCGCGTTCGCGCATCAGCGGGTCCGCATCCAGCAACATGGCAATTGCATAACTCACGGACGCCGGGCCCATCTTGCGGATTGCGGCGGAAATCACCGTGCGGACACGGAGATCGGGTTCAAGCAAGAGGATGAATAGATTCGGCAACGCCGGTTCCGCCTCCGGTCCGATCCGGCCGAGCGCGGAAGCACATTCAAGTCGAACCGCAATCGACTCGTCTTGTAATCCGGAGGTCAGATAGGGCAAGGAAGGGATGGAAGCCATGCCGAACTCGCCGAGGGCTCGAGCGGCTCGCTTTCGAACTGTCTCGCAGCTATCGTGCAGGGCACCAGTAATGGCCGGAAGAACAAGTGGAGCTCCGCCGCCGATTTCTTGCAATGCCATTACAGCAAGACCACGGACGTCGTCGTCAGGAGCGTTGAGCGCTTCCGTGAGCAAGGTGACCGCCTCCTCGCGAAACTCGTCCGGCAACGTTCCCGTGATGGAAGCGATGAGAACGCGTCGGATCACGTGAGCCGAGTTCGCTTGCGTCATCTTGATATTTCCCCGACGCGGACGGCGCTCGACCGGCTTGGCCCGCATGGCCGTTGGTACAGCAGGTGTAATGGCAGATCCTCCGTCAGGGGAAAAGACTCTTCTCTCGAATCTAGCTTACGATTTCGCGCTTTGCCCGGAACGATCGGAGGAAACCGTAAAATCCGAGGGATTTTCCTGACATAACTCCTGCCCAATCAATCGTCAGCTGCTAAGACTGTTCTGGTTCGATTCGTCTCGGGCGTGAATGCTGCACCTCCGTCAAAAAGTCCACTTACACTTCGGAAATCAGCACGTTGAAACGACCATCCAAAGCGAAAGCGATGAACTGAGAACTGGTTGACCAGTCCGGTTTGCGTGGCTCTTTGCCATGCCAGACAATATCGGCAAGTCCTTCGAGCTTGGGCATATCGATCGGCTCGCTCGATGGGTCGTCCGGAAGCCCCGCATCCGCGGGACGCACCGGGCCAGAAAGCGGGAACGACAAGTGCGGACTTGCTGCTTTCTTCTTGAGCAGGTCGCCGCGAAAGAATCGCTTGCGTCGCAAACTCGAATGCCGCCGCCGCAGGTGAATCAGTTCACGGACAAAACGTAAAAAATCAGCATTCTTCTCCTTGAGCGACCAATCGACCCAACTGATCTCGTTGTCCTGGCACCAGGCGTTATTGTTCCCCTTCTGGGTACGCAAAAATTCGTCACCCGCCAGGAGCATCGGAACGCCTTGCGAGAGCAACATCGTCGCCATCAAGTTTCGCGCTTGGCGTTTTCGCAGTCCTTGGATCTGTGGGTCGTCCGTTTCGCCTTCGATGCCACAGTTCCAGGAGGCATTGTCGTTGGAACCATCGCGGTTCGACTCGCCATTCGCGATATTGTGTTTCTCGTTGTAAGTCACCATGTCGTTGAGCGTGAAACCGTCGTGGCAGGTGATAAAGTTCACGGAATGACGGGGAAGACGGTTGCTCCACTCGTAAAGGTCGGCACTGCCGCATAGGCGGGTGGCCAAGTCGCCGATCATCCCCAGATCGCCACGCCAAAAACGGCGGACATCATCGCGATATCGGCCGTTCCATTCGCTCCAACGCCGACCGAATGGGAAAGATCCAACTTGGTAAAGCCCGGCCGCGTCCCACGGTTCAGCGATTAACTTGGTATCAGCCAGGATGCCGTCTTCCGCGATCATCTCGATGATCGGTGGTTCAATCAGCACATTGCCGCGTTGGTCGCGGCCAAAGATCGACGCCAGATCGAAGCGCAAGCCGTCGATATGCATGTCGCCGACCCAGAACCGCAAGCACGTGAGGATCAAGTTGCGGACGACGGGATTATTGCAATTGAGCGTGTTACCGCACCCGGAAAAATTCAGGTAATGTCCATCCGGTGCCATCAGGTAGTAAAGGGAATTGTCGAGGCCGCGAAACGAGAAGGTGCGTCCGCGATCATCGCCTTCGCCCGTGTGGTTGAACACCACATCAAGCCAGACTTCGATCCCCGCCGAGTGGAACGCCTTGATCATGTCGCGGAATTCGGTGAGCTGACCGTGCTCGCGCGATGAAGCCGCGAAGGCCGCCTTGGGGGCGGCAAAGGCAAGTGTGTTGTATCCCCAAAAATTCCGGTTTCTCTCGCCGGTATCGGGATTGGTAAACGGGCAATCACATTCGTCGAATTCGTGGATCGGAAGGAGTTCCACCGCCGTCACGCCGAGCCATTGCAGATACGGGATCTTCTCAATCAATCCCGCGAATGTGCCCGGTTTGGCGACGCCCGAGTTCGGATGGCAGGTAAAGCCACGAACATGCAATTCGTACACGATCGTGTCTTCAAGAGGTATCAGCGGCGGTGCATCGTCCGCCCAATCATACCGAGGCCCCCGGCAAAAGACGCCGCGCCGGCCGGTCCGGGCCGGGTCGGTTTCGCAGGTCCCCCCCCAAACGGCCCCTGCGGAGAGCATCGTCGCGGCCGGGTCAAGGAGGAGCACTTTTGGATCATAGCGATGGCCATCGCCCGACGGACCATCTACCTTCCAGCAGTAGCGAAACCCGCTGGGCAAACCCATAACGTGAACGTGCCAGTGGTCGCCCGTGCGGTTGAATCGGGGATGCAGGCGAATTTCCGCGATCGGGGTATTATCCCCTTCATCCAAGGGGTGAATCACCAGCCAGACGGTAATGCCGTGCCGGCAAAGAAGAGCAAAATTCAGGCCATCGGTCGCGGCACTGACGCCAAGGGGCGAAGGGCGTCCCCGCAAAGTGCGAATCTTGGTCATAGGTCAACAGGTGTCCATCGGTTTCGAAACTCTCCCCTTCATTGTGACAAACCATACGCAATGTTCCAGAAAAACAATGGCGGGATGGGGAAATAGGTGGTGGAATAATCGGCATTCTGGGAACAGAAGACGTGATTGGCACCAAGCCCCTGAGTGAGACTTTGCGAACCTACGGGATCGAAACCCAATTTTTGTCCTCCCATCGTTGGATTATTCCCTGAGCTTATTCTACGGTTTGGCAATTCCCCTTCCTGTTTTGGAGTGTACCCAATGATCGCTTCACCGGCCGAAGCCAAAAAATCCTCCTATCGAATCCACCCGGTCCGGTTGGTGACCTTCGGGCTCTTGATCTGCGTCACACTCTACGTGGCTCTCGTGGTCATTCCCAATTGGCGACAAATTCATTACAGGGCCACCGGTTATGTCACCGTCGATGGCTCGAAATTTTACCTGCACTCCGGCGATAACTACTTGACGCAACTCATCGTGAATGAAGGGGAGTATGAGCCGACCGAAACGAAACTCGTCCGACAAATCCTGAAGGACGGGGATGTTTTTATCGACGTGGGGGCGAACATCGGCTGGTATTCAGTCCATGCTGCGAAGCTGGTCGGCGAAAAGGGTCAGGTCATTGCTTTCGAACCGGAACCGAACAACCTGGGGTTACTCCGCAAGAACGTTCAGGTGAACGGACTGAAGAATGTCGTCGTGGACGATCGAGGCCTATCCAGTGCCGCGGGCTCGTTCAAACTATTCCTGGAGAAGGACAATCTCGGAATGCACAGCCTGGTGATGGAACATGGCGGACAGAAGTACATTGATGTTCAGACGATTCGGTTTGATGATTACTGGGCCGGCAAGGGCGATATCAAGCTTGTGAAGATCGACACCGAAGGCGCGGAAGGGATGATCCTCGAAGGGATGCGCGAAACGCTCAAGAACCACAAGAATATCGAACTAATCGTTGAATTCGCTCCGTATCGCCTGAAAAAATCCGGTTACGACGCGGATGAGTTGCTGAAAGGGCTCTACAAAATCGGCTTCAAAGCAAGCGTCATCGACGAAGAGCAGAAACGCATCGTCGAAATGGGGACGCCGAGCGTGAAGGACCTCCACGAGTTTCTGCCGCTGGATGATTCGGTGACGAATCTGCACTTCAAGAGGTGATGGTTAACCCGACGCGTATGTTGGTGGCGACAGACCTCTGGTCTGTCGCCACCGGCGTTTCAATTGTCACTTTTCTACTTCACCTCCTTCACCAATCTCTTCGCCGACGCCGCGATCCTATCCTCGATATCACCCGCCCAGCGCAAGGCCGGACGGCCGTACTCGTAAAGGTTCGAGCCGCCTTCATAACCCCCCTCGGCCCAGACCCGGCGCGAGGGGATGTACGAAATCATGTCGTCGGCGTAGCCGCAGACCCAGGTGCCGGGGCCGAACTCCGCTTTGAAGCGCAGGGCGTAGTCGACCACGGTTTCCGCGCCCATGCCGATGACGAGCATTTCCTTGCCGAGCCGCCATGCATGGATGGGGTACGGGTACGAGGCGGGAAACTTTTCGCCAGCGTCGAGGTTCTTCAGCATCCGCTCCGCCCAGCGCTTGCGGATAGCGTTGGTGTCGCGCGCGAATGTTTGCAGTTCTTCGCGGGTCATGACCTTGTCGTAGGCGAGATCCACAAGCTCGAAGGCCGTCTTCAATCCGGGCGTCACCGGCTTCAACGGCTTCTTGATGGCATCCTCGACGGCCACCGCGAGCATGTTGCCATACTTCTCGCACAGTTCGACCTTCCGCCGCGGCAAGGGATTCTGATCGCCGCCGCAGGTGTTGACGAACATGGCCAGCGCCCCCGGGTGGTTCTTCTCGATGGCAAGTTGAGCGAAGCCGGGGTAATCGCCACACCACTTGGTGAAGCTCAGCGTCGTCGGATGGCAGGCGTAGCCGAA
>JAIOQJ010000675.1 GCA_021413475.1 Planctomycetota bacterium
CGGCTCGGTCCCGCTGTGCGTCCCCAATTCCTCGTCGAGGGATGAACGAACCAGTTGGAACACCTGGCGGATCCGCTCCTGGAGCTTGCCCGGGTCCGACGCCAAGGCGCTTTCGACCTCCAGTTCCAGGTTGACGCTCGCCCCGTGCGAACCGTAGTTGGCGTCACCAACCTTGCGATTGAGCCCGATGTTTAGTTTCAGAGGCATGAAAATTCTCCTGAGATGGATGGATCTATCGAATGGGCTGGCAACCAATGGTTTTCCAGCCAGCACTGCTCGGCAGCCAGGGCGTCCGATCGTCGAGCGAACGGACCCAGCCGCGGACCACCGACGGGGAGCAACTCGGCCCACCACGCCCCGGACTCGTCCGGCTCGACATGGCTGGCTCGGGTGATCGTCAGAGAACCCAGCGTTCGCAGATCGATGGCTTCGCCGTAAACGCAGCGAATTCCCCCCGTTGGGTCAATCACGAGGTTCATGGCTCGCTCCGTTGGCGGACGGCCGAACGATCCGCCGCCGTGGCCGATCGACTAACATGCCGTCCAGGGTGGCTTGCATGAACTGGTCGAAGAACGCACGCAGGTTGCCCACGGCGGAATCACGAAATACCTTGGGCCGGCCGTCCTCTTGGCCTGACAGCCGCTCGGTGAGATGGCTGACCAGCTTGGCCAGTTCATCCACAAACGCCGACTCGGCCAGACGAACCGCTTCCTCGAAGCGAGCCTGCACTCGTTGACATTCCTCCCGGTAGAGTGCCGGGTTCAGTTCCCGAAGGTATTCGGGGGCTTGCACGCTGGGGAAATCCCATGACACGTCGAAAAGGCCGATCAGCGTAGATGGATAATCATTCGAATTGAAGAGCCGGCCGAGCCGATCACGGGCCGCCGACTTCATCGCATCGAAGTGCCGATCGAGATCGCGCACGGCAGCATCTAGCTCTCGCTTGAAGCCGGTCATCTTTTCCTGGAACTCATCCAGCCGTTCTTGTTGGATCAACCGCAAGCCTGGCTCGGGGAACGGCAGGCTGATCGACCGCCAATACTCGCCGATCTGGTTCCGCACGGCCGTGACGGCTTTGAACCGGGGATTGCGGGTATCAAGTAGTTTCTTGCCGGCCGAGACGAATTCGCCTTCGGCTCCGAAGGTGTCGGCCGCCTCGGCCTTCTGCTCGGGCGTGAGTGTCTTGCGAGTGCCGAACCAGGTAAAACCAACCCGGGCGGCCGCCATCGTGGTTTGCAGTTGCCGAGCGGCCTGGCGGTTCTCTTGGGTGTTGTCGGGAATGGTCAGGGTGCTCATGAGGCTCCTTTCAAGTTGAGAATCGGGAAGCTGTCGGCCCCGAACTGGGCCGACAGCGGTAGGAAGTGGGGATCAATACTCGGAGGGAAGCAAGAGACAGGTGCTAGACCGGCCAGCTTCGGTGATGATCCAGAGCTTCACCCCGCTGGCCAGCAGGTAGGCTGACAAGAGGCGCTCGCCACTCCGAAGTGCTTCGTCGTTCAGTTGCCAGTCGCCTTCGCAGACGACTCCCCAATCGCCCGCAGCGTGGCGATCGAGGAATTCGGCAGCCGACTGGCTATTCGCCTCCAGCGCTCGCAGCGCACTCGGCGTGCTGACGATCTCGCCCAGAGCGACCTTGGCGTTGCTGTTTTCCAATGGTTCCTCCTGGTTGATTGATTCAGGCGAATGCATCAGAACGTCATCCGTCGGACATAACGTTCCGCTTCTCGCACGGAGCGGAAGTTCGCATGGTTTTGGTTGTCGACATCGACGGCGTGGGTGTAGCCCTTGGCTCGCAAGTTGCCCTCCCCACATGTTTCGTCCGGGCCGATCTCCCGGATTGTGAAAGTGCCCGTGTGATACCGAGGATGCTGATAAAGAATGCCCCCCTTGGTCCACTCCACCTTGACGATGCAATGGTCGAGCAGAGCGGGGCCGCCGAGCGATCGCCTGTTGGCAAGCAAAATGGGGACCTTGAGCGGACCCATCGAGTTGCCGAGGGTGCCTTCCATGCCGAACTCTTCGAGCCAATCTTTTCCCTTCGCGGTATCTCCATAGTAAAGGCGAATCCGCCGACGGCAGGAACGAGCGGTTTCCAGTGCCCGCACCACGGCGGCGGGCGTCGCTGCGTGATAGAAGATGCTTTTGACCTTGCGATAACGGATGACGTTGCCATTGCTCAAGGTGTGAATTGCTCCGTCTGCGGTGAACACGACGCCGGGCTTGTCGGCGGTAGCGGTCACAGTTTTGATCTCCCTTGCATGGTGAAAAGAGGTGAAAGAGCCGAGGACGCTTAAATAGTCGAGCGTTCTCGGCTTCCGTGAAACAGTTACTTCGAACGGTGGAGGCGAGTGAACGAGATGAGGTGACAAACCGTTTCAGTTGTTGCTGGTTCCCCGCTGCACACGCCGACCGGACTTGGGACCCTCGTTACGGGCGTAGATGCCGCTTGATGCAGCCGACAGGCAGCGCCCGCTGGCCCAGGTCCGGAGCCGTTCGACTTGCTCGGTCGCCATTACCGCCACGGGCACGACATTCCGAGTGGCTTGGGAAAGGGGAATGTCCAAGAGCGACGACAGCCGGCAGCAGGAGCGGATCTCGGCCCCGGTCCAGTCTGTATCCTCGGGCATCGGTTCGCTCGGGGCGATGTCGAACTGACCTCGATAGAGCTTCCAGATGGCGTCCTTCTCGGTCCGGGTAGGTAGATCCAGAAAGAACACGGCGTCGAATCGCTCGGCCCGTGAGAACTCCGGCGGCAGCTTGCTGATGTCATTCGAAGTGCAAACGACGAAGACGTCGGATTCGTGATCACTTAACCAACTCAAGAACGTTCCGAACAGACGGCTGGAGACGCCCGAGTCGCCGCTACTGCCAAGCCCCGCGAGAGCTTTTTCCACTTCATCCAGGAACAATACACATGGTGCCATGGCGTCGATGATCCGAAGGGCTTGCCGGATATTGCCTTCCGTCGCCCCGACCAGGGAACCGTAAAGAGCACCGATGTCGAGCACGAGTGTCGGCCTTCCCGCCTCATTGCCGAGCGCCTTCGCGAACGCTGACTTGCCGACGCCGGGCACTCCGAGCAGCAACACTCCTTTCGGTTTCACGATCCGGCTGGTTCGGTGCATCAAGGCACGCATGCAGAACACCTTCAGAGCCTGCAAGCCGCCCAGCTTGTCGAAGCCCTCACTTCCACGGTGCAGCGTGAGCAAGCCGCTCTTCTTGAGAGTCTGCGTCTTCAGATCCCAGATCGCTTGCGGCTGGATCGAACCGTGCCGAGCCAGCGACAGGGCAAACGCTCCTTCTGCTTCGTAGCGTGTCAGGCCGGCCGAAGCGTTGAGCACCTTGCCGAGTTCGGTCCCTTTGGGAAGGTCGCTCGGGGAATCGCTGGTCAATTCTTGAACGATCCGGTTAAGTTGCTCGCGATCGGGAAGGGGATGCTCCAGGATGACAAAGAGCTTTTCGAGTTCGATCGGGATCTGCACCACGGGCGCGAGCACCACCAGAAACGTCCGCTGTGACTTGCCGGCCACGAGTTGGGCGAACGTGGTCTGAATGATCTCGGGGTTGTTCAGAAACCGATGGAAGTTGTGCAGGACCAGCACGGCCGTGCCATCTTTCTCAGCCAGAGTCGGCACGGCCCGCAGCATGGCCAACGGATCACCGCTACCGACGTTGGTCGCGAGGGCATGCGGTGCGTTCGGGAATCGCATCCCGCCCGAAACATCCCAGGCGGCGAACTTCCAGTTTTTGTCACGAGCGAGTTGAGCAATCTCGCGCTCGGCCTCGTCAGGTTCGAGTGATTGTACCCAGAGACCAGCGAAGGCAGCGTTCACGTAATCAGTCAGTTGTTCGGTCAGAGTC
>JAIOQJ010000029.1 GCA_021413475.1 Planctomycetota bacterium
CTTTAAGTGGGAGATTCGATCGTCTAGAATTTGCAGGTATCGAATGAACTCTACCCAATTCCGCTCGAAATTGTTTCAGCGGCGGGTTTTATGAATGTCCTCATGCTATCCATGCCATGTGCGGATGGCTATAAGGAATCGCGCGGACTGGTCGCACTTCGGGTTGCTTATCGAACCTCGCGCTACCCTTGTGAAATTGAAGCTGGTATGATGATATCTCCTCTCGTCGCGTGAGGGTAATCGAGGTGATTGCAAACGGATGGATGCCTCCATCGTGGATCTAGCTGAACGGGTTCCACCCGCGAGCCTGCTGGGCTATCTGAATTTTTCCGACGGTCGGCCGGACCCAAAATTCCAGCGCGCTCTGGATACGGCCTTTTCGTATCTTGCGGAACGGGGTGATGCCGCACCATGGGTCGGTCTACGAACCTGGCTGTTCCGCCAGTGCGATCTTCTCCAACAAAGTGGTAATGCCGCCTTTCGTGAAACGACCCAAGTGCGCGCGGTTTTGCGAATTACCTTCGGGCGCGCCCTTGAAGCCTATCGGGCGCACCACGCCGATTTACTCGGCCATCAGACGGAAGCTGTTCTATTCACGCCGTTCTTCCTCGCGCGAGTTTGCGAAGCGGTTCTCGCGCAGGGAGCACCCTGGAATGAAGATGAACGGATTGTCGCCGGTGCCGTCCGCAAACTGAACGATTTCGTCGGCTACCGGCCCATCGCCCTCCTGGAAACTCGGCCGCAGACGGATTTCTATCCGCATGAGAAATTCCGCCCGGTGCCGATCTACTTTCGTGGGGTCGGCCCCTGTCATGGCCCTTATCAGCAGCTACTCGAACAGACCATCGAGACCCTCGAACGGACCGATTCCGGGATTCTGCGACAATCAGGATTTGAGCCAGCTCAACTTGAAGAACTCGCCTTCGATCCCCGCGCCTACGATCATGGCCATCCTTCCAACCGTCGCCCGAACTATCTTTTCGGCGAATGGGACCCCCATCACATCGATCGGCATGGGCACTATCGCCGCTTCGTGGTTCGGCAGAACGTTCTCGATGCCTTGATCGCCAGTTCTGGGCGCGAGGCGTCGCCCGGCGATCGCCTGATCGAGGCCGCCACGGTACTTGCCGGCACTATCTTGATGGCGTCCGGCATGAGCGGAGAGGGGCCCGGGTATCACGATTCGACGACCAAATTGGCCAACCTCGTGCCGCGCATCGCCCAGTATCGCGATGAGTTCTACCAGTGGTGGATCGAGCGTCTGCCCGGTGCTTCCGGCGAACGGCTGCGGGTCGAGGCGAAGCGAGTTCGGCAACCGTTTGGCGGAATTCGCCAGCATCTCAATCACACACTTGCCAATCAGCGGGCCGTGCAACTTCAGGAACGCCGCCTGGCCATGCTCTTCGCGGAACTCGGTTTCCCCGAGGCGAGCCGGCAACGGGCCCAGCAAATTCCGACGGCCTCACTACGTTTTCTTGGCGAGATTCGCGTTCAGCAGATGACGGTCGAACTTGACATTCACGCAGGTGAATTACGTAGTGCCGCTGCTCTACTCCCCGAAATCGAACAGCAAATCGAACGCGGAATCGATTGCGGTGCCTTGGCGGATCCTTGGAACATCCTCGGCCATCAGGGGCTCTATCCGCTTTTCCAGTCGAAGGAAGATAGCGTCCACGATCCGCGCAATGAAGAATTGATCGATGCCGTTACTTTGCAATTCGATCTCTATGCCCGGCTTCTCGCGGGGGCGGCCTTTGCCGGCGACGAACTACTGCAAGCCCGGCTCGAAGAAGGGATTGATCGACTGGCAAACTGGTGGGATCGTTTTGCCACCTACGAGGTGAGCGACGTGCCGCGACTCGCCGGCGGCGAACGTGCCGAGGCGGCCAAGCACGTTGCGGCCGCTCTGGTCCGCTGGCGCGAGTGGAAGCAGAATCCCTCTGGCACGGAGATTCATTTCTGGCGCGGCCAGCGCTCCGGCTTCTCCTCGACCTCCGCGTTTGCGCAGGTGCTTGAAGCCCTGCTTCGCGAAAAGGACTGGAACGCGGCCCTCTCGCTGCTGATGGCCTGGCTCAGCGAGGCGGAATTGATCGCGCTCGAGGAAGGGAACGCCTCGTTCACGGAACTCGCGGAACATTGGATCGACGGCGTCTCGCACGACGTCGCGACCGAACATCGATCCACGCTGTTGAAGCGGTTCCTCGAGATGCTCGAAATCAATGCCGCGGACCTTTGGAACGTTCCGGAGCTTCCAGCGAATGCGGACAAGGATATCGACGAAGACGAAAAGGGCGAGGATGAGTACGCCTCCGCCTACGAGGGGATGTCGTTCAAGGACTCCGCCGACGACGGTGTAAGTGGTTCCCTAG
>JAIOQJ010000676.1 GCA_021413475.1 Planctomycetota bacterium
ACCAATAAGGACGGGCTCATTATTTCTTGTCGGCTTTGGGCTTTGGCTTCACTGGGAACGATTCCAGTTCCCCCTTCGCGTTGGCCTTCCCCTGCTCGATCAGCACGCTCATGGCCCGTTCGACCGGAATGTGCCAGATTTCCGGCCGTTCCTTGGTCGCGGGTTCGATGCCATAGCTCTCGACAATGTCTTTCTGCTTGGCGCGGAGTTCCAGCAGTTGCTGCTCGCCCGTCATGACGGGGGAGTTTTCATTCATGTTCCGAGTGAAATAGTTGACGGCGATGACCAGGGCACCGAAGACCAGGAGGATCAGGAACGCGGTCAGCATAGTCACCCACGGGACACCGGGGAGCGGCGGCAATTCATGAGTGTCGTTTGGTGTGGAATTTGTGTCCATAATTCAAATCTCATTGGGGATCAATCGCTCCGCTCCGGAAGCCTACGCGTCGCGGCTTCACGGTGAATGTCTCACTCACGCTGGGTCGCCGAATTCATCGACTTCATGGTGAATCGATTCACCGAGCCGCACGTCGCGGATCGGAATCAGAGAGTGGTTGCGAAAACCGTACAGTACAGAGCCGATCATCACGCCACCGAACATCACGATCGAGGCTGCATCGAGCCAATGAGGCGAAAAGCCGGCCGACGGGCGGTCGTGGACATTCGCCTTCAACCCTTCCGGCATGATCTCCCAGTACAGATGAAACATCTGGAAGGCGAGCACCCAGGCGGCAACGAAACCGATCACCTTGGGATTGCGCTTGTTGCCGCGCGGCAACAAGATGAGGAACGGCACCCCGAAAAAGCAGATCGGCAGGAGGATCGACATCAGATACCAGGAACCGGCCCGCCGATCCCAGTAGAACTTGGTCTCTTCCGGTATGTTGCCGTACCAGTAGAGGAAGTACTGCGAGAACGAAACATACGTCCAAAAAACGGTAAAGCCGAACATCAGCTTGCCCATGTCATGGAAGTGTTCGCGGGTGATGGTGTGCTTCAGGTAGCCAGCCGAGTGCAAGGCGAGAACGATCAACACGCAACTGACCAGCGAGCCGCGGATACTATCCGCCCAGAAGATCACGCCGAAGATGGTCGAGAACCAGTGATAGTTCAGGCTCATGACCAGATCGAACACCGCGAACGTGGCGGTCAAGGCAAGAAGTAGTACGCCGGAGGGAGCGTAGAACTCCATCTTCCGCTGGATCTTCTTGCGTTCTTCAAGATCGTCCGTCGCATCGCATTGCAGCGACCATTTTCGCATCAAGTTCGAGTAAAGAATCCAGACGCTGAAGTAGATTGCGATCCGGATCAGGAAAAAAGCGGGGCTAAGCCAGATCTGCTTGCCGTTCTTCAGGTCATCCGCATGCGACCACTTGTATATGGTGCCGATACCAATGGCGATCGGGATGAAAAGCACGGCCAACACGGGTAAAGCCCGGTGTATGTTTTCAAAAATCCGGCGGATACCGACCGACCAGCCGGCGGCGGTCACGTGATGAATCAAGTTCCAGAAGAGAGCACCGAGCGCCACTGAAAGTGCCCACATGTACCCCCAGAGGTAGGAGTAGTAAAACTGACGCTTGCCGGGCGTGTCGTCGATCACCCAGCCCACGAGGAGGGCCGCCCCCGCAACGGCGGTGACGATCCCAACCTTCTGGAAGAGCGTATCCCCCACGTTCGGGTCAAGACGCGGCGCGTCGGGCAAGTGCTCAATGGCGATGGCAGTCGCACTGCTCATTTACTTCGCTCCTCCCAACAACCGCGCCTTTTCGATCGGATCCACTAACTTCTCGTCAGCGTACTGGCTGAGTTGCAATGCTCTCATATAAGCGACAATGGCCCAGCGATCTTGCGGCCGAATCTGATGGCCGTACGATGCCATCGAGTTTTTGCCATTCGTGATGACATCGAACAGATAGCCGTCCGGCACTTCGCGCAGTCGATCAATATGGTAACTCGCGATACCGACCATGCCCCCTTCGGGATCGCCCGTTTTCGAATCGATCCGGATACCTCGGCCGACCATTCCATGGGCGGCTTTGCCCTGGCCGCCGTAACCGGATTGGCCGTGGCATGGGGTGCAGTTGATCGCGTATCGTACCTGACCGCTCCGCATCAAGGCGTCCCAACCCTTGTAGCCAACCACGCCATCCGAATAAATCGCGTCGTCGATCGCTCGCTTGGGAATGTGTTCCACGAAATAGTTCACCGTGATTTCGCGGTCTTCCTCTTCTTCGAAAGTCTCCATGACCGGCTTGTTGTCTTTGTCCTTGAGCGGCTGACCTTCTTTGTCGAGCTTCGGCCGTTGCTTCTCGACCTTGACCTTCACCATCTGTTTTTCATCCGGCTTGAAGCGGCCCTTGTAATAAATGGGGTCGGCATCGGGGAGAAAGTCGCGATTCGGTACTCCGTGATCGCCCGCGTCGTTACGTGTACCGCCGCCGTCGTAGGGGATCGTGCCGGCCACTGGCGTTCGCGACGCCCGGCCGTCGGCAAAGAACACCGACTGACCCTGCGCCCCGTAACGCGGCTGATATTTCATGTCGAGAAACACATGCCACGGCCGGCTGGTCGACGTCTGGCCCCGGAACCCGAGGCCGCCGACTACTACTACTGACAAGCCGAAGATGATCAGGATCTCCCGTAATGGGCCGGAGTTCTTTGCGAGAAAAAGTCACTCCGGCCCCTTACGGGAGCCGGCTCGCCACAAGAGGTACCCTGCAACCATCGCGAGAGTGTAACCGCCCAGTTCTTCCAGAACCTGTCGCGTCTTCACCGCATCGAATTTCGGGTCGCTCGCTTCGATGCTCAGGAAGAAACCATCGTCCGACGCCCGCACCATCGGGTTGTACTGGTCGAGCGGGTGGAAGAATCGCGGCAGCTTGCACAGGCCGAGCATGCCGAAGACCGTGAAGAACGCGCTGAACAACACCATCAGTTCGAACATAATCGGCACGAATGCCTCCCACGACGTGTACTGCTTCCCTTGCACGATCGTCGGGTAGTAGGTGCCCATCAGGTAAAACTGCATGAAGATCGCGATGCTCAAGCCCGTGATCGATCCGCATATGGTGATCCACGGTTGCGGCGAGCGTGTGAGCCCGATTGCCTTGACCATGCCGTGGACGGGGTAGGGCGTGTAAGCATCGAGCGTCGTGCAGCCGGCGTCGCGCATTTTACGCGACGCATCGAGTAAATTGCCCGGCCCGTGGAACTCGGCCACCATGCCCCAGGTCTCGCCGCTGCCGTCTTCGACGGGCGTGATCAGTTGATCGGCGGGCACGATGATCTTATCGCGAACATGCGGGTTCGGAGTGTCGGATCCGCCATGCGGGTTGGCATGGGTGAGCACGCCCTTGATTTCGGCCATCGAAATCATGGGAAGATACTTCATGAACAACAGCGTCAGCGTGAAGAACAGGCCGAAGTCGCCGAGCATTTGCAGCCAGTCAACCCACGATGGCGCGTAGTTGCCCCAGTTCCCCGGCAGGAAGTCGCGGTGTAGCGATTGCACGATTATCACATAGCGTTCCCACCACATGCCAACGTTCACGAAGGTGACGACGATCAGTAGTTTCCACGGCGTCGTCCGCCACGATTTGAGCCAGAGAATTTGCGGGATGAACAGATTACACGTAATCATGCTCCAATAGGCCCACCAATAATCGCCGAAGGCTCGATTTAGAAAGATCTGCGACTCGTAGGGATTTCCAGAATACCAGGCGACGAAAAATTCCATCGCGTAGGCGTACCCGACGAGCGTGCCGGTGGCGAGGATGAATTTCGCCATCACATCCATGTGCCGTTCCGTCATGAGATCCTTCAGGCCGGGATACATGGTGCGGACGGGAATCATGCACTGCAACACCATCGCGAAGCCGCCGAAAATGGCACCGGCGACGAAGTAAGGCGGGAAGATCGTTGTGTGCCAGCCGGGGATCACCGAGGTCGCGAAGTCGAACGACACGACCGAGTGAACCGAGAGCACCAGCGGCGTCGAGAAGCCGGCGAGCAACAAG
>JAIOQJ010000677.1 GCA_021413475.1 Planctomycetota bacterium
GTGTGGCTCCCCGGCCCGAGAAGGGCGAGAAGTCCGCCGTCGATCACGCCATCCTGCATTCTTTTGTTCGCGACGCGGTGGTTCCGGAGCGAAAGCTCCACACCGAAGCCTTGAAACGCGGCCTGGGCGCGGTCACGGTCGAAGGCGTGATTGGCGAGGCCGAGAAGCGTTCGCTCATTCGCAGCGATGTTGCCGGCCGCAAGATGGCGACGACGCAGGAGATGCTTTCCCTTGAGTCGAAGCTGATCGAGTTCGCTCGCAAGGGACGCGGTCGGTACCGGCCGCTTGGCGATCCGGAGCGGCCCTGCTCCCGCGATTGGTTCAACGACGGCCAGAAGGCCGCCGTTGCTCATGTGCTTGGTTCACGCGACCGGGTGATGATCATTCGCGGCGTCGCCGGAACTGGGAAGACGACGCTCGAACAGGAGATCGGCGAGGCGCTGGCCGAGGCCGGGCGGCCGGTGGTCGCCCTCGCCCAATCGGTGAAGGCCAGCCGGGAAGTCTTGCGCAATGAAGCGGGCTTCGCCGAGGCCGACACGGTGGCGAGGTTCCTCAAGGACGAGGAGATGCAGGCGTCAGCCAAAGGCGGCGTGATCCTGGTGGACGAGGCAAGCCAGCTTGGAACCCGGGACATGCTCCAGGTCTTTGACATCGCGGAGGCAGTCGGCGCGCGGGTACTACTTGTTGGCGATCGCCGGCAGCATCGAAGTGTCACCGCCGGCGAGCCGCTGAAACTTCTCGAAGAGGCGGCGGGGCTGAAAGTGGCAGAGGTCACGGACATTCTTCGCCAACAAGGCGACTACAAGAAGGTGGCGGAGGCGCTGAGCGAAGGCCGGGCCGAGGAAGCATTCACGGAACTCGATAAGCTCGGCTGGATCAAGCCGGTCGAAGGCAATGATCGAGGCCAACAACTCGCCGCTGCTTACCTCGGTGCCGTGCGGGAAAAGAAGCGGGGCGGACAGATGAAATCGGCACTCGTCGTCTCGCCCACGCACGCTGAAGCCGCTCGGATCACCGACGCTATCCGCGGCGGGATGAGAACGCAGGGCAAACTCGGCAAGGAACGCGTCATCGAGACGTGGGTTCCAGCTCACCTGACGGAAGCGGACAAAGTCGATCCGACGATATACGAGCGCGCTGCTCACCGTCGAAGGCTTCACCGCCCGCGGTGACATCGTGGTCGATCATGGATGGGTCATCGACCGCGATTTCGGCCATCTGACCCACGGCTATGTGGTGACCAGCCATGCCAGCCAAGGCGTGACGGTCGACAAGGTTTTCATCGGGCTATCGAGTGAGTCGTTTTCGGCGACAGACCAGCGGACGGCCTATGTCGCGGTGACGCGCGGACGGGAGCAGGCACAAATCTATACGGACGACCGGAAGGAACTTCTTCGGGTGGTCGGCCGGCCTGACGATCCCATCTCCGCAACGGAACTATCGCAATCCGCACCACAGAAGCCCACACCGCGAACCCGGCCGAAGAAGTGCCTGGGCATCTCCGGCCTGCGGGGAGTTTTCGGCGGACGGCATGACACGATGCTTCCTACGGCGGCTGAACGAGGAATCGACAATGACCGATGAGCATACTCATAAGGGACGACTGGACCTAAAAACTCCGTCCGCCGGGGTAGGCGCCTATTTGCAAGCCCAAGAAGCCGATTCGGACGGAGCAGAAGCGTGTTGCAAAGCGTTCGGCTTTCTCCGGGGCATCCGAGCGGCGGCAACGTCTGTGGAGTTTCGGTTTCGCAATGGCAATAGCATGTGGTTCCCTTACGGCTGGATGGGGCCGTGGCAGCACGATCCTTCCGAAGGATTGCTGCTGAAATTCTCCGGAGATCTCGTGTACCTCATTCTGATCCGAGGGAGCAATCTCGCCAAGCCGCTCGATGAAGGCACGATCAATCTGACGCATGCCGGACTGCAACGGCAGCGCGTGCTTTGGATCCGTGAAATGACAAAAGAGGAAATTGATCAAGTCGGCGAGACGGGTCCGACCATCGACAACATCGACATCGCGTCGTTCGAGTCGAACGAGAAGTTGCGTGAATGGCTTCAAAAAAGGGCACCGGCCTTCCTCTCCGAATCTGCGGTGTGAAACTTCCGGATAACGGATTCGAGGCTGCGAGTATCCAATTGGTACTCTGCAAGCGAGGCTTGCCCTCCGTCGGCGAATTGGGGAGCGATAGGAGCGAGGAAACTCCGGCTTGACGACAGGCCTTTCGTTTTTGCATTAAGGGCGAAGCATGGCGGTGCCTTCATAATCCGCCAATTCCGCCTTCCTTGTCCGAACAGCCGATCTGCGTTCCTTTCCTCTTCGTGACGATTCTGCCGAGGCATGAAGAAGTACAATGGATAAAGCGAGCGGTGAGCCCCCTCAGACGGGAGGCATCGCCATGGGCGAACTTTTTACCCGGTTTGCTCAAGAAATGAGCCGGAAGCGTCGATATTCGCTCATACCCAACAAGTAGCGATGCCTTCAAAAAACCGCCGCCTGAACAATTCGGTACGGAATTTGCCCCGGCGGCACTGGGAACGTTAATTAAATTTCCGACAGCTGTTGACTTGTTGGATGGAACGTGCCTATAATGCTAGATGTTATTTTGATGGGGTTGGATCGGCCCGCTGGTGCATGGATGTATGTGAAGATGAAAATCCGCCTGAACGGGCTGGAGTCAAGGTAACTTTAGAGATTCCCACTCATGTTTACGAGTGGGCAGTGCTTCTTAGCAAACAGAATAACGCCCAGATTTCCGATATGCTAGCAGGGATAATCATGGCCAAGTTTGAAGGTGCTCAACCCGAGAAGCCAAAAAGCGAAGCACCCAAGAAAGCCGCTTCCTCGAAACTGAATGACGACAAAAAATTTCAGGAACAAGTCAGGCAAACCCAGCTGCGTAGAGATCTTCGCGACTTGGATGCCTGGGGAAAGATTATTGACCGCGAGTAGCGGACGCGAGTTCAGCGGCCATTGACGGTAATCATTATTTCAGTCGTCAATTGCGATGATTTGCGACTGCGCAGGAGTCGTTAATTCCTGTTCAAGTGCCCGCAGGTCACTTTCAAGTTGGAGCGA
>JAIOQJ010000678.1 GCA_021413475.1 Planctomycetota bacterium
ATCGAGATGCAGCAGCGCGTCGTCGACCACAAGGACGCGATCGCCAACGATTGGTTCCAGCAGGCGCAATTTCAGCGTCTGGCCGGTACTCGAGATCGATTCAAGGAAGCGTTGAAGGAAGCGATGCGGAAGGACGAGGCGAACCTCTTCTATGTTGTCGCTTTCGTCGATGACCAGCTGGATTCCGGTAATCTCGAAGCGTGTGAGCCCTATCTCGTTCGCTTGCAACAAGCCACGCACGACCCGCGCGCGACTCTGGCGGCGGCGCGATATCACGCGTTCGCGAATCGGCCGGCTCGTGCCATCGAGGCCGTCGAGCGCTACGCCCAATCCGCCGACGCGGGCACGCCGGATGGTCTGAGTCGTTCACGCCATGCGGTCGAGATGCTCGATCAACTGGCACGGCAGGCGGTTGCGAAGCAACTCCCCTGTGCGAAAGTGCTGATCGAAGCGGCACTCGACAAGTATCGTTACACGATCCGGGTGATGCCGGAAACGGCCTGTGCGATGGCGACGTTGCTCGCCTTCGATCATCGCATCGAGCCGGCGTTCGATCTCCTGACTTCGATGAAATCGTCGATTTCCGCCAAGTTACACACCACCGCCGCCGTGGCCGTGCTTCGGTTTGGAGAAGCGACTCCCAAACATTTTCAGATGGTGCAGGAATGGCTCGATGCCGCCCTGGTGCCCAATCCGAGTTCAATTCCCCTGAGGATGAGTCTCGCGGAATTGCACGCCTTGCAGCACACGTATGACGCGGCCGAGCCGATCTATCGCGATGTTCTCAAAAGTGAGCCAGACAATGTCATCGCTTTGAACAATCTGGCCTGGATGTTGGCGCCACGTCCGGAAGCGGCTGAGGAGGCACTTAAGTGCGTGGGGCGAGCCATCGAACTCTCCGGAGCGACCGGTGAATTACTCGACACGCGGGCCCGCATCTACATCGCGCGTGGCGATTTTGAACGGGCAATCGAGGATTTGAACCAGGCGCTGGAACTGTCGCGGACGTCGCTCCGCTGCTTCCACCTGGCACTCGCTCAGTTCAAACAGTTAAAGAAGAATGAGGCCGTGCAGGCGTTCCGAGAGGCGAAGACGCGCGGGCTCGATCAACGGATGATCCATCCAAGCGACGTACCATCGTACAAAGAACTGGTCGCCCAGATGGGGCAACCCTGATCGTCGCCAAAGTTCGCCTGAATTATCCGGCTTAACGCTCCATTCCCTCATTTAGTCATTAACCTCGCGCACGGCGCAACCGATGTTACCGTCGGATTGCGCCTTTTTCCTTCCAGCGCGAGGTTCGTCATGCATTTCACCTTTGATCGCCGTCTCATGTTGCAGGGAATGGCCCTGGCCTCGGCCGCTTTGCCGCTATTGAACTCCCGGGCGTCGGCGAAACTGCTCCATCACACCCCCGGTTGGGTCGAAGGCAAGCTCACCGGGGCGCAAGCGGTCGTCGAGACCATGAAACAAGAAGGGACCTGCTGCGTCTTCGGCATCCCCGGTGCTCAGGAGAACGAACTCTGGGACGCGATGAAGTCGAAGGGGCTGCCGTACCTGCTCGTCACCCACGAATTCTCCGCTGCCGCGATGGCGGACGGCTATGCGCGCAGTACCGGAAAAGCCGGCGTGATGTGCGTCGTCCCCGGCCCCGGCGTGACGAATTCCTTGACGGGGCTCGGCGAGGCGCTGATCGATTCGATCCCCATCGTCTGCATTGTTGGCGACATCGCGCAGGGTGAAAAGTATCGGCCGTTCCAGGTGCATTGCCTCGATCAAGTCGCTCTGCTCAAGCCGGTGACCAAGGGCGTTTATAACGTCACCGACGTCAGCCAGATTCCGAATTCAATCCGTTGTGCGTTTCAACTGGCGATGGCGGGGGAACCGGGGCCGGTCGCGGTCGTGATTCCGTACACGATGCTGATTGATACCCATCATTACAAGTCGCCCCCGTTGGCACCGGCGGGTGTGCCGTTCGATGAACAGGCGTTCGATCGTGCCGTGGCGATGCTCGCGAACCGCAAGATGCGCGTCGGCATCTACGCCGGGCTCGGATGCATGGATCATGGCGATTCGCTCGCCATGCTTGCCGAGGTCCTGCAGGCACCCGTGGCGACGAGTGTCTCGGGCAAGGGCGTAATCCCGGATACCCATCCGCTATCCGTTGGCTGGGGCTACGGCCCGCAAGCCACGATGACGGCGGAGAAGATATTCAAGGGCAAGCCACTGATCCCGCACGATGGCGTCGATTGCGTGCTGGCGATCGGCGTGCGTTACAGCGAAGTCTCGACCGGCTTCTATTCACAGCCGAAAACGAAGCACCTCATTCATGCCGATGCCAATGCCGACAATCTCGGCAAGGTGATGAAGACGGATGTCTGTGTGCATGCCGACGCCGGGGTTTTTATCGCCAAGCTCCTCGAAAAGGCGGATTGCCTGCGACGCCCCGCCGATGCGCATCTGGTCGCGCATATCCGCGATCTGAAGGCGGCCGATTGCAAACGGCACTCGATCGTCGAGGCCAAGTGCGGTGCCGACCCGATGTCGTTCGTGCTCGCCTTGCGCCGAGCGATGCCGGAAGACGGCATGCTGTATGTCGACGTCACCGTGACGGAGCACTTCGCGGCCGAGGCTTATCGCGTTTGCGAACCGCGCACCTATTTCAATCCGACCGACAATCAATCGATGGGCTGGTCGATTCCCGCCGCGATCGGGGGGCAAAAAGCCCATCCGAAACGAACGGTCGCGACCATCACGGGCGACGGTTGTTTTCTGATGTCGGCGATGGAAGTCTCGACCGCGGCCCGCGAGTGCCTGCCCGTGAAGTTCTTCATTCTCGACGATCAGGCCTACCACTACATGCAGATGCTCCAGTTACCCGCCTACCTGCGGACGACGGCCACGATGCTGGCGAAGATGGATTACGAATCGCTCGCGCGAGCATTCGGCGTCTCGTATCTGGAAATCAAGAGCAACGACCGGCTTGAGGATCACATCCGAGCCGCATTGACACATCCCGGTCCGATCATCGTTCGCGTCATCACCGACTACCGGGAACGCAAGGTTCGCTGGATCGAGGCGGTTCGCCAACGCTTCACGAAAGAACTCTCGGCCGCACAAAAAGCCCGCTTCCTCGCTCGCATCGGCAGCCGGTCCGTCACGTTTCACAAGGCGAATGATTGAAAATTTCGGCGAGCCGGAAATCCCCCCTCTCAATCGTCACATCTAGGTGTTTCCGCGCCGCTGGGATCGTATACTTTCCCTGGTAGCTTCCGCATCGTGGCTTCACTCCCTTCGAGGTTTGCCATGCGACTCTTTGCATGTCCTTTTGCCTTGCTCGTCTTGTCGGTTGGAATCGCGTCCATCCACGCCCAAGATCGAACGCCGACGGCGGACAGTGCCAAGGCCTTGAAATCCATATTTCAGGAAGAACGGAGCAAGGCGGCTTCGCACAAATTTCCGCCGCAAACGCTCGAACTTTCGGATCAACTGGTGAAGCGAGCCGATGCCGCGCTCGAAGGGGGCTCGTTCCGCGAAGCCGCGCGGCTGTACCGCGAGGCACGCTGGCAGTTGCCATACCTCTCGCCCGACTTGCCCAAAGACGTTACCAACGTCTTCGGCAATACGCGTATGCGTCATGGCGATTGGGTGAATCAGATCGCCTACAATCCGGACGGCTCGAAACTCGTCTCCGGATCCCGTGACGGGACGGTCAAAATCTGGGATATGGGCAACGGCCGGGAGATCCGCACTTATCGCGGGCACAAGGACCCGGTTCGCTCCGTCGCCTGGTCGGCGGACGGCAAGCTGATTGCCTCGGCCGGTGGCAATGACATCCACATCTGGACGGCTGATGATGGCAAATTGGTGCACACTTTGAAGGGGCACACCGCGGCCGTCAATTCCGTCTCGATTCGCGAAGATAGCAAGGCACTTGTCTCCGGAAGCGACGATCGCAGCATCCGCGTTTGGGATCTCGATAAAGGGAAAGAACTCTCCATCGTCAATCAGGGGCAGATCGTCGCCGTCATCTATTTCGTTACCTATAGCTCGAACGGCAAGCTGATCGCCTCGGTGAATGGCGACGGGCAATTACATGTCTGGAAGCCGGATATGCCGCCGCCGCAACAAAAACTGGTCCTGGGCAGCAACGCCCATCCTGGTGGTTCTTACCAAGTCGCCTTCAGTACCGACATGAAAATGATATTCACTTGCGGCGGCGACAAAATGGCACGGCAGCATGGCGGAACCGACCCTGAGGGGCAGACCATCGCGGGCACCGGCGTTCGCCAGAAGAACTTCGACGTCGCCGGCGGCGGCCATTCCGAAACCGTGACATCGCTCGCGATCAGCCCGGACGGCAAAACGTTCGTGACCGGCAGCCGCGATCGCAGCATCCGCGTTTGGGATTTGAATACGACCAAAGTGATCCGCACGCTGCAGGGGCACACGGATGAGGTCACCAGTCTCGCTTTCACCAAGGATGGCACGCAACTCGCTTCCGCCAGCAAGGACCAGAACATCCGCGTCTGGAACTTGTCCTCGGCCGATGAACACCGGAATTTTCCGGGGCATGAGGGTTATGTCTGGTCGGCCATCTTCTCTCCCGACGGCAAGCTAATGGCTTCAGCAGGGGCGGATCGCACGATCGTCATCCGCAACGTGATCACCGGTGAGATTCTCAAGAAAATCGCCGCACACTCGCTGGCCGTCACGGCGCTGGCCTTCAATCAAGATGGCACGCAGCTCGCATCGTCGGGCGGCGATCAACTCGTCAAACTGTGGAACGTCAAGACCGGCGAATTGATCAAGGAATTCAAGGGGCATACCTCCGCGGTGATGGCCGTCGCTTTCAGCAACGATGGCAAGCAACTCCTATCGGGAGGGGCCGACAAAATCGCCCGCCTTTGGGATGTCGAAAAGGGGACGACGATTCACACCTTCCCCGATTCGCGCTCGCCGATCAGTTCGGTGGCCATTCGTAAAGACGCGAAACAGGCCCTCCTTGGCTGTGCCGACGGCACCCTTCAAGTTTTCAATCTCACGGCCGCTCCGAAAGAGACGGGATTCGTGGGAGCTCATCTTTCCGGGGTCGGCGCGGTGGCTTATAGCCCGGATGGTCAGAAGATCGCGACCTGCGGCGGGGATAAACTCGTCAAGATCTGGCGGGCCGCGGAAGCAGGGGCACCGACGCTCATTTCCGATTTGAAAGGCCACGCTAACCCGGTGAGCTCGGTCGCTTTCAGCAACGACGGCCGTCTGCTCGCATCCGGCGGCGGCGATTTGATCGTCAAAGTCTGGGACGTGCAGAACGGTACCGAACTCCGCAGCCTGCGAGGCCACGGCGACTGGGTCAGTTCGGTTGCTTTCGGAGTCGATAGCCGATTCGTTCTCTCGGCCAGCGTCGATAAGACTGTGAAGATCTGGGAACTGAGCAACGAAGAGACGGTCCCGCCGATCGGCCACACCCGCCGGTTGAACACGCTCGCGGTGAGTGCCGACGGCAAGCTCCTTGCCAGCGGCTCGGACGATCGCACCATCAAGATCTGGGACATGCAAACCGGGCAGGAATTGTACACGTTGTCCGAACATACGGGTGAAATCACGGCCTTGGCCTTCGATCCCAAGGGCGAGCGGTTGATCTCCGGCGGCGAGGATCGCAAGATCCGCGTTTGGGACCTGAAAGCCAGAAAGTCCGTGCAGGTCATCGACTGCGATCGCGTTCCCGTGATCGTTTTCACGTTGAAGGGCGACAAATTCCTGGCCTGGTTCTTTCGGCCGGGCATCGCCAACCAAAGTGCGAGCACGGCACAGGTTTACGACACCGCGGGAAAGCCGTTGTACGCGCTCACCGAGCGCGAGAAGCCGATCAACTGTCTCGCCTTCAGCAGCGACGGAGAATGGGTGGCGATGGGTTCGACCGACGGTTCCGTTCGCATCTGGGACATCGCCAAGAACGAACGCCCGCTCGGCGGCGACATGCCGGTCCATCAGAAAGGACTCGGTGATCTGGTTTTCACTCCCGATAAGAAGACGCTCATTACGGGTGACGAGGAAGGCGAAATCAAGATTTGGAATCTGGCCAAGAAGGAAGCGGTCAAGACTTTTGTCGCTCACAAGGGCGGGCTGCTCGCGATTTCAATGAGCCCAGATGGCAAGCGATTTGTCACGGTTGGCCAAAATGGCGAAATGCGGCTCTGGAGCGTCGATAAGGGCGAAAAACTGAAAGAATGGGAACTTCCTACTCCCGTTCGCAACCTGATCTTCACCCCGGACGGCAAGAAGATTGTCACCGCCAACGGTGATACGACTCTCTATCAAATCGAGTTGCCGGACTAAACGTGAACACATCACGAAAAAGAGCCGCTTGCGGCTTAGCGTTAGGCGCTAAGCCGCAAGCGGCTCTTTTTTTTGCCGGGAACTGTTTCATTCACGGGCACGTCAAAGTAGAATTACACCATTCGAAGTATGTGATCCTACCAAAATAAGGAGAACCCATGCGTTTTATGTTGATGGCCTCGATCTTCGGTCTGATGGCGTTGGTGGCAAGCGATTCCCGAACGGCCGAGGTCACCCCGAAGGAAAAAGCGGCCGTGATGACCGCGTTGCAGTCGTTCAACGACTATATCGGTGCCTGGAACGGCGACGGCGAGTCGAAGATGGGCAAAAACGAATTCTGGAAGGAAGGCATGAACTGGGGCTGGAAGTTCAATAAGGACGGTTCCACCTCGCTTCAGGTCGAATTCAAGGACAGCAAAGCATTCGGGAAGGGCGTCCTGGTCTATCTCCCCGACACGAAGAAGTACAAACTGACGATCCTGGGTGCTGACAAGAAGGAACTCCTTTTCGAAGGAGAGATCAAGCGAAAGGTTCTTTCCCTCAGCCGTGTCGATCCGACCTCGATGGACAAGTACACCATCAACATGAGCACCACCAATGAAGGGGCGCTCTTTAACATGGAATACACGGTCCAAACGGGTGGCAAGGGGATTGATAAGAAGATCTTCGTCGTGTCGGCGAAGAAAGAAGGGGCATCGATCTCGGGCGGCAAGAAGAACGAGTGCATCGTTTCTGGCGGCGTCGGCACCATGGCGGTTTCGTTCGAGGGTAAATGGTATTACGTCTGCTGCGGCGGTTGCCGTGACGCCTTCACCGAAAGCCCCAAGAAGTTTGTTGATGAGTACCTGAAGACGAAGGGTAAGTAAAGCCACTCGTGATCGTTGATGAGACAAAAGGAGAAGGCCGCGAGTTAGCTCGCGGCCTTCTCCTTTTGCAATGTGTGTGGCCGCTTAGGGTCTTGGCGAACGATTCCCGCCGCCATCTCTGTCGAAACCACCGAAACGGAAGCCGCCAAACTTGGACGATGCCCCGTTGCCTTGCGAGTTCGAATTTCCGCTTCCCGAATCGCCCGAAGGGCGGGGAAATGAAGGTCGGCCGCCCTCGCCCCATTTCGGGAAGCCGCCGAACTGAAAGCGGGGCTGGCCATCGGTTGCCCCCGACGAATTCGAGCCGCCACCAAAACCTCCACCAGGGAAACCGCCACCCCCATTGCCGGGGAATGCGAACGCCGGGCGTTCGTTGTTTCGTGGATCTCGATCCTTGTCTTTATCCTTGTTCGAGGCGAGGTTCTCACTTTCAGTACCTTTGACGAGTGGCTTCTGCGCCGCTTTCCAGCGGAGATATTCGTCGGCGGTCAGGAAGCCATCGCCGTTCAGGTCCATTTTCGCGAACTCTTCCAGATCCTTGCCGCCCTTTTTCCACTCATAAAGGCCGACCTGGCCGTCGTTGTCCCAATCCTTGTCGAGTTTTACGAACCAATCGGGGATATCCTTCGGCAATTTACCGGCCCGATAAACAGTCGGGCGAATTTCTTCAACGATCGACTTGGGTTGTTCAGGAATAATCGCCGTGCTATTAGGTTGGTTTTCTTTTTTGGGCTCGGCGGCAGCGGCGGCTGCCTTTTCTTTGTCTTCCTTTTCCCGTTGTGCAAAGCGGGCTTCCATGTAGGACTTGTATTCATTGAGATCGATGAAGCCATCCTTATTACCATCCCATTTTTCGCGCTCGCCTTTGAGGGTGTCAGTCATTTCGTCGAACGTCAATAAGGCATCATTATTCTTATCATGCCTGCGGAACATGGATTCGATCCGCTCGTTGTTGCCGCTGTCCTTCGGGGGAGTCGCTTGAGTGGAGGAAGAATTCGTTCCCGTCGTCGAAACGGGAGGAGTGGTGGAAGCGGGGTCGCTTGGGCCTTTGCCGCTTGAATACATCGCGGTGGCTTTACCAAGTGCTTCCTTGAATTGGGTACGCGTAATCTGATCGCCCGTGAGGCCGAGCTTCGAGCCAAAAAATTGCATTCCCATCTTCATCGTCGGTTCGAGTTCGGAGACGACGATTACTTCCTTGCCTTTCGCGAAACGATCGAAAATCTCGTCCGGATTGCCGCCGCGAGGACCGCCTGGTCCGCGAGGCTGACTCCAGGTCAGTTGCGGAAGAACGATCAATCCGGCGGCTATGATGAGAACAATTCGAATTCCGCGCACGGTAACGGCCTCCTTGTAGATACGGACCACCTTGGAATTAAACCCCAATCGGCCTTCTTTGTCATCCACTCTTTTGGAAAGTCTCATCCTTTCCTCATGGGTCAACCGCTTGCGGCATAGCGCTTGCCCGAACCATTAGTCACGAATTCACGTAGTACAATCAGAATATTCGGTTGATCCGGGACAATCGGATCGTCGAATCGATAGACAAGCTGGGGAAGTTTTGCTTACTTTTTGCTCTGGGCAAACTTCTCCGGTAAGCTAAAGTTTGGATGGTATGACGGTTATGGGGCCATGCCCTTGGTCCTCAGCGGCCTCGTCATTCCGCGTGTGAGCTCCTCCTTGAGGTTTCCCATGCCATTTTCGCTGCGTTGTTCGAGCGTCTTGCTTTGGTTAATCGCCATTCTTCCCATCAAAGCGTCTTCGCAAGAGCCGATTCGTTTCCCGCGTACTCCGGACATTTCGCCGGACGGTAAACTCGTCGCATTCAGTTATCTGGGCGATATCTGGACCGTCGAGACCATCGGCGGCGTGGCCAGGCCCGTCACCATGCACGAGGCCCACGATATCAATCCGTGCTTTAGCCCTGATGGCCGTTGGCTCGCATTCTCCTCGAATCGACACGGCAGCTACGACGTGTTCGTCGTGCCCGCCCATGGCGGTAAGCCGCGACGAGTGACGTTCGATTCCGCGCAGGACATGGTGGTTGGCTGGACTCCCGATGGCAAAAGCATTCTCTTCAACTCGACACGAGCCACCGGTTTTCCCGCAGTGCCCGAAGTATACTCAGTCCCCGTGGAAGGCGGACGCGAGCGTTTGTTGCCGTTCATCGAAGCCAAGGAAGCTAGCTATAGCCCCTCGGGGAATCTGGTCTCGTTTACCCGCGGCCCTGGCATCTGGTATCGCAAGGGATATCGTGGTTCGTCGAACGACGATATCTGGTTGGCCAAGCCGGATGGCACGAATGTGCATCGCTTGACGTCATTCAATGGCCAAGATGGTTCGCCGCAATGGAGCCCCGACGGACGAAAAATTTACTACGTGAGCGAGCAATTCGGGGGGCCCGCCAACATTGTTAGTCTGGATCTGGATTCGGCTGGCTTGCCGGTGGGTAAACCGTTCTCAATCACCAATCATCGCGAAGATGCCGTTCGCCGGGCGCGAATCAGCGCCAATGGCGAGTGGATTGTCTATGAGTGCGGCGGCGATCTCTGGCTCGTCGGCACGAAGGGTGGAACACCGCGCAAACTTGCGATCGAAGTTCATGCGGACGAGAAATCCAATGGCGAACGGATGACAACCTACACGCGCGATGTCAGTGAGTATTCTCTTTCACCCGATGACACCCATGTCGCCTTCGTCGTTCATGGCGAGATTTTCCTTATGCCCGCCAAGGGGGGCAAGGCCACTCGCCTGACCGATACGCCGGCCGTGGAACAGGGGATTTCTTGGTCCAACGACGGCAAGGCGATTCTCTTTGCCGCCGATCGCAATGGTCAAGAGGACCTCTACTTGCTCGAACCGGACGATCCGGAACATCCGGAAATCACCAAAGCGCATCGCTTCAAGTCCAAACAATTGACGAACACGCCCGAAGCCGAGTCCGGGGCGACGTTTGCGCCCGACGGCAGCAAGATCCTATTCCTGCGCGGCGGCAAGCTCTGGA
>JAIOQJ010000679.1 GCA_021413475.1 Planctomycetota bacterium
CCGGAAACTTCTTGCCGTGGTAAACGTAGCCGCCCGTGATACTACAAGCGATCGAGTGCGGTAGATCGATCAGGGCCCGGCGGATTGGCGTCGGACCAACTTGATCGGGCTTGATCACCGTCGGCCCTTCCGTCGCGGACCACCCATAGTTGCCGCCCTTCTCGACGCGTTGGATCATCTCCCAAATATCCCAACCGACATCGCCGACATAGAGATCGCCCGTTGGTCGATCGAAACTCATCCGCCACGGATTGCGAAAGCCGTAAGCCCACACTTCGGGCCGTGCGCCTTTCAGTGAAACGAACGGATTGTCATTCGGGATCGCGTAGCTCTTCCCCTCATCTTTGCGATCGACATCGATCCGTAACACGGAAGAGAGCAGATCGGAAACATCCTGCCCCGTATTGTGCGAATCGGGCGGATTAGGACCGGAACCGTCGCCGGTCGAGATGTAAAGCATGCCGTCGTTGCCGAAATGGATATCACCGCCGTTGTGACCACCCTCGGGAAAGCTGAACACGACTTCTTCGGTCGAGGCATCGATCCGCGGCGGGTCGGCCTTGGGAACCGTGAAACGCGACACCCGCGTGCCGTCCGGGAAGTTCCCCTTCTTGCGTTCCTTGCCGCTCACGGTATAGCAGACGAAACACTGCCGATTCTTCGCGAACTGGGGATGAAACGCCAAGCCATATACCTTCGAAATCCCGACGGCACCCGGCAACTGGGCCAAGGTCTTGACCTCTTTCCGCAAGTCCAAGAAAAGCTCCGCCTTCGCGTCCGGCGTGTTGGCAAACGAATAAAGCACCCCCGCCTCTTCACCCACGAACAGCCGATCCATCGATTCGCAACGAGCCATCAAAAGCGGCTTCACCAACTTCACATTCGGAAACACCCGCACCGCCTTATAAGGGGGTGGCGGCTCCGGTGAACCGGTGACGCGCGAGGTCGTCCAGGGTACGCGTGACGGTTTGGCAGCCTCGGGGACGCTCGTTTTCGGCGGCTCCGCCGCGGAGGTGAGGAACCAGACGGCGAGGAGGGTGAGGCAGGCAAGCGGCAATGAAATTTTGAAGAAGGGCCGCATGTGGGGAGGTCTCCGAGTGAAGCGAGTGGACAAGTCAGGGGCCAGGTGACGAGGCGATATTGTATGAATGGGATAGTGTCATCCCAAAGCCGCGCGTGCCTTTTCAGCCTCTCTCATCGGGGAGCAACTGGTTCCCCAGAGATCGAGAAATAGCGAGGATCGTGTGCAGTTGCGCTCGGTTCTTTTATCTCGTTTCAAGCCAAGCGATCGAGATCGCGTAGCCGGCGGTCGGCATTGAACACTGGCGCGGGGAGCGATTCGGCGAGGTGCAAGGCGCTCTCGGCCGTCAAATCGAGCTTGGCTGTGCCGGTTCCTCGGAATATCGGTAGGCCTTTCTTCATGGCAATGATTTCACGGCGGGTACGGCCGCGTGGCGTGTCGGACCAGCGGCCGATTCTTTCGTGAAAATCGAAAAAGACCTCGACGACTTCGCGAATGTATTTCCAGTATCCAGGGTTATCCGTCTGCACCACGAATAGGCCGCCGGGGATGAGCGAACGATGCACGAGAGCGAGAAAGGCCGGTGTGATTAGCCTTCGATGCACCTGGGCGGGGTCGTAATACGGTTGCGGATGATAGCAGTGAATTTCCGCGACGCTGCCCGGCTCGATCCAGCGTTCCAGGAGTTCATGGGCACCGCCGACCGCGAAGCGAAGATTGGTCAGGCCCCGTTGATTGCCTCGCTTACGCGCATAACGGATGACGACCGGAAGTGTATCGATACCGAGATGATCGTGGGCCCGGCGGGAGAACGCACTACCAATCGCGAAGCGGCCGTTGCCGCAGCCAAGATCGAGTACCACCGGGGCCGAGCGGCCGAAGAGTTCGAGCCAATTCAGCGTCCCGGTCTCGGGCATCTTCTTGAGGGTGGTTTGTGCCCACTGGGCAGGATCAAGTATTTCCCCCGCGAATGGGACGCCGAATTCGCGTTCGATCCGGCGTGACGGTTGTGGCAGGGAATCGTCAGGCATCCGCGGGTCTCTTGGTACGGGACGTGTCTATTCTTCGTAGGACGGCCTACCTTGGCCGTCTATTTCTGACCGGGACGGCCAAGGTAGGCCGTCCTAGAAGAAGCGGCGTGGTTCATGTTGATATAGAGGAATCAGGTTTCCTGACCCCTGCCCCTGACCCCTGACTCCTGACCCCTGTGCCTTCTTTCTTGTTGAATCCCCTCATCGCCTTGTTTACACTCGTGAAAAGATTTGAAAGTGGTCGCCATCAGGAATCCGCCATGCTCTCACGCACTCTCCCCCTCGTCACCGTTCTACTGATTGCCTTCGCGCTGCCTTCCTTCGTGACAGGCCAGGTCAAAATCGATCCCAAGAAGCCGAAAATCGATCCCAAGAAGAAGATGGAGGACGAGGCATTTGTCAAACAATTGTACTCGCTGCCGCCCGAAGAGCAGGTGAAGGAAGTAACCAAGCGCATGCAGTCGCTCAATGCTGCCTTTCTGAATTTCTCGTCGACAAAGATCGAGAAGGGCGCGGTCACTCAGGTCATCCTGAGCACGGAATATGTCGATGATCTCTCGCCAATCCGGGCATTCCCCGGCCTGAAGGAAATTTATGCCACCAACGGCAAACTCGCGGACCTTTCCGTTCTCGCGGGGATGAACCTCGAGATTCTGGATGTCAGCTACAACTACGGCATTACGAATATCGCCGTCTTGAAAGGAATGCCGTTGAAGTCTCTTCGCATCGATTACACGAGTGTCGCGTCCCTCGCTCCGCTGGAAGGATGCTCGACGCTCGAATCCCTTTATTGCAGCTATTGCAAGGTGACGAATCTGAAACCAGTGAAAGGGATGCCGCTGAAAAATCTGACATGTTCGAATAACAAAGGGGCGATGGGTGAGACGATTTCCGACCTCTCGCCGCTGCGCGACATGAAGCTCGAACAATTCCGTTGCGACGGAGCCTCGGTCAAGGATTTCTCGGTGCTCCGGCCGATGCCGATTTCCGCCATTTCGCTGGGCGCGACGCCAATCACGGACTTTACCGTCTTGAAGGACATGCCGTTGAAGGATGTCTCGCTTTATACCACGCGATTCACCGAAAAGGACGGGATGGTCCTCAAGGACAAAAAGATCACGCACTTGCACATCAGCACGACGCCGATCAAGGATCTCACCTTCACCCAGGATATGCCGCTCGTTTGGCTGGCATGCTCGGTGTGTAAGAACCTGAAAGATCTATCCCCACTCAAGGGGAAGAAGATCTCCATTCTGCATTGCAGCGAAACGGCAATCAAGGACCTGTCGCCGTTGGAAGGGATGCCGCTCAGCTACCTCTATTGCGAAGACACGGCGGTGACCAATCTGGCACCGCTCAAGAAGTTGCCGTTGAACCGCCTCTATATCGGCTGGACCAACCGAAAAGGACCGGCCCCTTTGGCGGATATCGGGCCGCTTGAAGGGTTAAAGCTCAACTATCTGCAAATCCAGAACACGTCCGTCAAGGATTTGAAACCACTGACTGGCATGCCCTTGATCCATCTCTACTGCCAGAACACTCAAGTGAAAGATCTCAGCCCACTGGCCACCACGCCGATCGTCCTGATCAATTGCAAGGGATGCAAGGTGACGGATTACACGCCGCTTTCAGGTGCCAAGGGGCTGACCACCCTGGATTGCGACTTCAAATTACCCAAGGACGCCGCGGCGTTGAAGGCCATCAGGACCCTGAACTATCTGAACGGCAAGTCCGCGTTGCAGCAGTTGAATTAGGATTCTTCTTCGTCGGCAAGCAGACGTTCTAATTCCCAGTTGCTCTCAACCGGAAAAGTGCCGCGCGGAAGCCCTGTTTCTACAGCAGCCTGGCCTCGTGCATCCGCGTAAGCCTCTACGAGAGTTGAAACGGCGTGGTTGTACAGGGTGCCGCTTTCCAAGAGTTTGCGAAGTTCGCGCCGTTGCTCCAAGATGGTAGCTTGCCACGTTCGCGATCGGAGTTCGGGTTGATATTCCCATTTCAGCAAATGGGCGAGCAGGATGACTAGACGGCTCGACACCTCCCGCCGATCTCTTTTGGACATGTCTGCCAGATACTCGCTCAGGTTTGAGTGATCCATCTCTGCGAAACGGCCTTCTGCGGCCAATTGCGACATGACTTCTAGCCAGGCGGTTTCGTCTTGGTCGAACAGGATGCGGAGCGGTATTGTTTCGGTTGCGGCCATTGGGTGTCCCTTCTGGGCATCGGTAGCTCGTCCATCCCAGAATACACCAATTGCCGAGCGAAGGATAGCGTTCTCCGCGCACGGCAACGGGCATGATAATGCGGCGACCGAACAAGCGGCAAAGGCGCTGGCCGGCCCTATTGCCGCTATTTCGACGACTGCATCAAGCCGTGAATGAACTGGATACCTCCGAAGAGGATGGCTCCCCAGGCAACGACGTACTTGCCCCCGCCGTCCGCGGCTGCCCCGTAAGTCAACGCTGTCACGAGAATCCCCCCGATGCACCACAGGGCGCCGTAGAGCATGTTCTTCTTGCCCGCTTCCTTGATCACATCGGCCTGGGCCTTCGTCAGATTGCTGACCACGATGGCCGCGGTCTCCACTTCCAGGCCTTGATCGACGAGTTTCCTCTCGATTTCAGCCGGCGCAACGCCATCACGCATCTGTTCGGCCGCGAATTTGTAGATCGCTTCAACAACCTGGTCAGGTGTCATTTCTGTTTCGGGCATGGACGTCCTTCCGGATTTGAAGAAGTGGAATTCGTATCTCGGAAAGATCGTAATGATGGGATGCGGTGTTCGCAAGGAGATTATGGGGAATTCGGGCAGAGGTGATTCGAAAAAGTGTTGGGCAGGTCAAAGCAGTCGCCGGAATTCATCGTTTGTTAGGCCGGCATCGCGAATGATATTCCCCATTGTGATCGCGTTGACGGGATTGTGCCGAGGAATGATGAGGATGCGCGATCCGTTGGTCATCACGATGTGCCTTCCTTGGCGCGTAATCCAGAATCCAATCTTCTCGAACGCGCGAACGGCGTTGAGGTGGTTCACACCAGGAAATTTGGGCACGGCTACACCTCGACAGCGACCCGTTTGGCCCCGGCCGTATTGGCCAATTCTTCCGCGACCTCGAGATATTCGCGGATCGCGTCCGCGATATTGGCGAGCGCCTCGGCTTCGGTATCCCCTTGCGAGTGACAACCCGGAAGCCCCGGGACCGAGACCGCGAACCCTTCTTCTGATTCTTCGAGTCTAACTGCGTATTTCATATAGACCTCCAGCTATTGCTCGCGTCTCCTGAAGCAACGAAATAGTAAGCTGTCTTACTCTGGTAGTTCCCGAAAAAGAAAATCAGGCGATAAATCATGACTCTGACAGTGGGTCCGCACAAATGACATTGCCGCAATGAGAAAGAACCTCGCTCGATAGCCATTGCCGTTCAAGCAGAGAATCTTTCCTGCGAAGAAATTCGCTACCGCCAGCGATATCGGCTCGCGTTCCTCACCTTGAAGCGGCTCTGCTAAACGCCTTAATTCCTCAGCGTCATCACAATCAATTCCTTTTGACAACGCGACCGATTCAATGGCCTGATCCATGCTTCCAGACGGTAAAATCGCAAGTAGTTGATTCCTGACCCATTCGAGACCACCCCGAGGGTGTTCTCCATCGACCAAGTTCACCTGCTGCGGCGGCTGGTGAGACTTGGAACTCTGATTTCACGTGATGCCGCCGCAGTCAGGTGCAATTTTTGGTTCGGCGGCATCCACCGGGCAGGCACAGTCCTCGCAACGGCCAGCTTCGTCCAGGACCATCGGCTGGTAATACTTGCGTAACATCGCCTGCAACTTCTCACGGGAGAATCGGTGAAACACTGTCGATTCGTTCCCCGCGAAATCGGCGTCATCTATCTGGGGCGCGTACCCCTGCGCGCCGCAGACGGCGCAGGTATTGATGAACCGCTGGGCGTATGGGTTCATTTCAAACCAGTGATCTTTGCGGGAACGCACGCCTCGCCTCCGCCGCCGAACCAGCCCAACGATCACCGGAGCGGCCCAAAATTGGTCATTCGCGAAGTAACTGGATTGAACCTCTGCTCTTTTCATGCGTACTCACAATTATCCACCCCTAAATCAAACAATCCCGCGGATCCGCGATTTCGCCTTTCAGGGCACTTGCCGCGACCGTTAGCGGGCTAGCCAGAAATACCTTGGCTTCCTTGTGGCCCATGCGGCCGGGGAAGTTGCGGTTGGTGGTGCTGATGCAACTGATGGGCGTGTTGAGACGGCCGAAGGTGTCGGACGGGCCGCCGAGACAGGCGGCACACGATGCGTCGCCCATTTTGGCACCGGCGGCGAGGAAAATCTCCTCGAGCGATTTGCCGCCGATCATCTCGGTCTTCAGGCCGCGGGCGACTTCCGTCGTGGCGGGGACCACAAAGGTGTCGATGCGAACCGTTTTGCCGTTCAGGATTCCGGCAGCGGCGCGGAAGTCGGTCAACTTGCCGCCGGTGCAGGAGCCGATATAGGCGCGGTCGAGTTTGGTTCCCTTGACCTCGGACACAAAGGCCCGATTATCCGGCGAGTGCGGTTTGGCGATCACCGGTTCGAGTTTCGTGACGTCAAAGACTTTCTCGTAGATGTAGGACGCCCCCGCATCGCTTTTCACTGGCGTGTAGGGCCGTTGGCCGGCGTTGCGAGCGTTCACATAATCGAACGTCACTTGATCGGGCGCGATGATGCCGTTCTTGCCACCGGCCTCGATCGCCATGTTGCAGAGCGTCATGCGCTCTTCGATGTTCAAGGCGAAGATGCCGTCGCCGTCGAATTCCATGGCCCGATAGGTCGCGCCATCGACGCCGATCTCGCCGATGACCGCGAGAATCAAGTCCTTGGCCATCAGATAAGGCGGCATCTTCCCGTGGAAGACGAACCGCATCGTTGGCGGAGCCTTCAGCCATAGCTTGCCGGTGCCCATCACGAAGCCGGCGTCCGTGTTGCCGATGCCGGTGGCGAATTCGCCAAACGCCCCGGCCGTGCAAGTGTGCGAATCGGTGCCGAGCAGAACTTCACCGGGGCGGGTGTGCCCCTCTTCCGGCAACGCGATGTGGCAAACGCCTTTGTAGTTCTTGGTGCCGACGTCGTAGAAATACTTGATGTCCTGTTCCTTGGAGAAGGCACGCAGAACATCGACGTTGCGATTGGCCATCGCGTCTTTGGTGAAGATGTAATGGTCGGGGATGATGACGACTTTTTCGCGGTCCCAAACCTTCGCGTCCTTCCCGAAGTGCTGCTTGAAAACGCCGATGGTCCCCGGGCCGCAAACGTCGTGTGTCATCAGGACATCGACGTTCACCCAGATATTGTCACCCGGTTTCACGGCATCGCGGCCGGCGGCACGGGCTAGCACCTTTTCCGTCATCGTCATCGCGGCCATCAAAAGGCTCCCTTCGGGCGGTGTTCGGTTCGTTAAGTGTATTATATGTGAAGAGAAGCGGCGACCAACGGTCGCGGCCGCTTGCGGCTTCGCGCTCGCT
>JAIOQJ010000680.1 GCA_021413475.1 Planctomycetota bacterium
AGAAGCTAAATACATTGAACCGTTCGTGCAACTCTTCGGCGGTTGTCATGGCGGGCCGGATCGCAAGTACCAAGTGGTGGAAACCGATCTGCTGCTGGTTGACCCCAAGCACCCGATTCTCACCGGAATCGCCCCCCTGAAACTGAAGGAAGAGTTCTACTACCAGCTAAAGCTCGCGAAAGTGGAGAAAGGCTTTCAACCGCTCTTGCAAGCGACGATCGACGGCAAAAAGGAAACCGTCTCCTGGGCCTGGGAACGCCCCGACGGCGGCCGTTCGTTCGGCTTCAGTGGCCTGCATTTTCACGAGAATTGGAAGTATCCTGAATATCGCCGCCTGGTCTCCCAAGCGGTGCTCTGGACCCTAAAAATGCCCATTCCCGAGAAGGGTCTTCCCGTCGAAGTGACGGAAGCGGATCTCAAGGTCAAGTAACATTAGTTGCCAGTGGTGACAGAACTCTAGTCTTTCGGACAAGGGGCCTTTCTTCGTAGGACGGCCTTGGAAGGAAGAACGACCGGAGGTCTGTCGCCACGAGGCGGTCTCGACTTGCGGGTTCCGGTTCGAATTGGTATCCCTATTCTTGCTGACATCTCGATTTTTTATCTCCCTCCAGCGGCGGAAGTTATGAGCGGAAACGACGCATTATTCGTGGGGCTAGATGTCGGCGGCACGACCATGAAAGCCGCCGTTGTTGACGCGTCCGGTCGACCGGCTCCGTCAGTCGTCATGGCCACCGAATCGTTTAAGGGCCAGGAAGCTGGCCTGGAGACGATGTGCGAGACGATTCGCCGTGCCGTGAAAGCCGCCGGCAAGACGATGGCCGATATCGCGGGCATCGGCGTCGCGACGCCAGGCACCATGGATATCGATGCCGGGCTTATTCTCGATCCGCCGAATCTGAAGCCGTGGCAGAACGTGCCCGTGCGGCAGCACATTCAGGAAAAGTTCAAGATCCCCACCGCCTTTCAAAACGACGCGAACGCAGCCGCCTACGGAGAATACTGGGTCGGCGCGGGTCGGGAAGTCAAAAGCATGGTGCTCTTCACCCTGGGAACCGGGGTGGGCGGGGGCATCATCATCGACGACAAAGTGCTTCAAGGCCAGCACAGCCACGGCGGCGAGATCGGCCACATGAAGATCGAACTCGGCAACGCCCGGCTCTGCGGTTGCGGGCGACGAGGTTGCCTCGAGGCCTACTGCAGCGCCACCTCGGTCGTCAAACGGACCCGTGAGGCTCTGGTCGAGAACAAAAATTCATCCCTTTATCCTTTGCTCGCCGGCAAGGAAGAGGATCTCTCGTCGCGGGCCATCTTCACCGCGGCGGCGGCGGGGGATGAATTCGCCAAGAAGATCGTCGACGGCACCGCCTATTATCTTGCCGTCGGCTCGATGAACTTGATGCATATCATCGACCCGGACGCCATCGTCTTCGGCGGCGGCATGACGGCAGCCGGTGAACCGTTCCTCAACCTCGTCAAGCAATACATCAACGAACTGGCCTTCCCAGTCCCCGCCACAAAAACAAAAATTCGCTACGCCCAACTCGGCAGCGATGCGGGATTCATCGGCTCGGCGGCATGTGCGAAGTATTTGGTGCATGGGGTACTGTGAGACTTGCCAATATGGGCAAGCCGAATTTCACGACCGCCAATCGATCTCCGCCGCACCCCTCTGCTTCAAAAACCC
>JAIOQJ010000488.1 GCA_021413475.1 Planctomycetota bacterium
CCGTGATCGCAAAGGGATTCTTGCACTTCGGACACTGGATTTTGCGGCCAATCGCGAACGCCGCCGCGGTTTTCAGCTTGGCGGCACAGGAAGAACACGTGATTGAGAACGCCATGAAGGCCTCAGACAAATGGAGTGGTAAGGGAGTCTGCGAATTCGACCACCGTCATCCTACCCGGAACCGGGGGCGTTCATCAAGGAGCTGGTTTAAAAATGGTGGCAAAAATTGACGATACAGCAGCATACCCGTGACGCGGAAGGCTGCGGTGCAGGCGAATTGATACGGTTTACGACCGACTAACGAAGGAATCGACTAATTCCAAATGGTGATTCGGAATCATCAAATGGCGTGAGATCAATCGTCGCGGCGGTTTCGATCGTGCTGCCATCGTTGCTGAGAGTCGCCTCACGCATGCTCTTCTTGATCGCCTCCTTCTGTGCCTCCGTCGGTTTCTTGTCACCTTTTTCCATCGATTTGAACATTTCATCGATCTTGCCGACGGCTTCGTCTTTTTCCTTCTTCATCTTCTCGGCAATTTTCTTCGCGTCATCTTCCGATCCACAAAGGATGAATTCCGATCGGGTGACGGAATTGCTGGAAATATCCGTTTTACTCGCCGACCCCTTGATCCGTCGCCGGGCCTTCGCCACCTCGTCGGCATTGCCTCCATCGCCACCTTCGTTCGATTTTGAGACATGGACGTGCCAAACGTCGCCCTTTCCAACTTTCTTCGCCAGATCGTGAAGTTGCTCGGAAATGACGATTTTACCCGATTCCTTATTGAGTAGGCTCTTCATGGAGTCTTCATTACTCGCGAACAAGACTACATCGCTCGACGGGAACGCGACATAGATTTGCGAGAGATTCTCTTTCTTGCCGATCTTCCAGTAACTGTTGTCGGCGGTCTTTAACGCCTCGCCGCCAGACGTCATTTTGTTTTTATCAAGGGAATTCTTCAGCCGGAACACTCGAACAGAACCCCCTTTATCGCCATTTCCTTCCATAAAACTCTTGATATCGGATGGCGTAAGTCCGGCCGTTTTGAACGGCGCGAAATCGGAATCCTCGTTGAATGATTTCTCCACGAGCTTTTTCGCCTTCGAATGCTCGTACAACTTTGACACATCGACATAGACGAGCGATGTCGTTTCGGATGGCATCAACGCCATCATCTCCGAATCGATGCCGGAACGAAGCACAAAGTAATAAAGGGCGAATCCACCACCTCCGAGTAGCAGCAAGCCGAGGATCCCGAAGATCAGTAGGCCCGACCCGCCCTTTTTGCGTTTCTTTTTCTTCTTCTTCCGCGGCCGATCGTCCTCCTCGTCGAGATCGTCTTCATCTCGGCGGTGACGGCTTGGTCGATCATCATCTTCGTCATCATCGCGGCGTTTCCGGGCACGCGGCGATTCATCCTCGTCATCGTCACGGCGTTTCCGGGCACGCGGGGCATCGTCCTCGTCGTCATCATCTCGGCGTCTCTTGCTGGGCCGTGCTTCTTCCACGCGTGCCGGCTTTTTCCGCGGGCGATCGTCCTCCTCGTCTTCCCTTTGGCGCGAGCCACCGAAACCGAAGTGTTCGTCGTCGGCCGCCGGCGGGGCCTTTTTCGGCTGAGTCGTGATTCGGGCTGCCGGCTTGGGTGCGGCGGGTGCCCCGTCCGAAACTTCCACGATGTTATCGTCATCGATGACAATGGAATTTTTGCACTTCGGACACTGGATCTTGCGGCCCGCTGGGAGAGCAACCGCGGTCTTCAATTTCGCGGAACACGATGAACACGTGATGGAAAAAGCCATACGGGGCCTCGTACGGAAGTGGAGATGGAGAAAACGGATTGCGAGTCCATTTGGAGACATCCTAACCCGAACAAGGGCCAGTCATCAAGAAGCTGGTACGAAAATGATTGTGAAATTTGGTGAACCCGTAAACCAGAAGGGTTCTTGCTCCCAACCTGCACTTGCTTTACAAGAGAGGGAGTAAGACCCGTGAAGCCGCGACGCGCAGGGTTTCCGGATGCGGAGCGCTTCGACGTACGCGGGGCGTTGAAGATCGGGCAAAAGGCACCCATGACGCAACTTCACTTCATCACCGGGCCGCTGGCGGGCAAACGGGCGGTGCTCTCGGCCAAGCGGGTCAGCATCGGCCGCAAGGTGGGGTGCAGTATCCGCATCAATGATGCGTCGATCTCGCCTCGCCATCTAGTACTGCACCGCGACGGCGGCACCTACATCCTGCAAATCGACGATTCGCATCCGCCAGTGGCCGTCAACGGCAAACAGGTCGTCAAGTCGCGCCTGCACAACGGCGACCACTTGCAGATTGGTGCGATTCAGGCCACTTTCTCGGCTGACGCCGCGGCACAAGCGGCTCCAAATCCGCTCGATTTCCATGCGGTCCCGGCGACCCCGCAGGTTCACGAAGACGACGCCGAACTCGACCTGCACGACGATCATCTAACTCCCCGGCCCCCTTCCCTGGGAGGAAACGGGGAGAAAGACGCAAGAGGAAAAGGCCGCGGCGTTTTCCTTGCTCTGTTTCTGCTCTTCATAATGTTCGGCGGCAGTGCCCTGCTCTTCCGCAAGGATCTTTGGCCAGCACCGGCTCCAAAGCCCGTGGCACAGGTCGAGAAGCCGAAGGAAGAAGAAAAGCCGTTGCCAAAGGAAGAGCCGATCGAAGTCCCCGTGGTGAAAATCGAGGAGCCGAAGAAAATCGATACGGCCTTCACGGGCAAGGTCCACCGTACGCGGACATACAAGAGCCACCAAGAGGCCGTCGATGCAGCCAGGCCCGGTGATTCGGTGATCTTCGATTCAGCGGATGCCAAGCCGATCGTCGTGGAGAAGCCGATCCGCGACGTGCAATTCATCTCCGGCATCGCGACCTGGGAAGTGCATGCCGACCTGATCGACTGCCAGTTCATCTACCATGAAACCAAGCAATTCCTGCAAAACGCGGGAAAAATGGAGCGGAGCGTCTTCTTTCGCTGCCCGATGAAACAGACGCATCTCACACACGCCGACGCGGTCTCGTTCTACTTCGACGAACGCTCGCCATTGCACCCCAAGGATAACCCCGACGGCGGCAAGTCGCCGATCCTTTTGCTGACCGGTTTCGTCCGCGATGTCTTGATCCACAAGCCGCATTCAGGGCCGGCCGCCATCGATCGGCGTTTCGAAATGCGTTGGGGACCGGCGATTCGCATCCACGCCACCGACCCCGTCGGCGACGGCCGCGGCACCTACATCATGAGCCCCGTGGTCAACGGCCAACGGGCCTGGACGCCGCACGAAATTTCGCGCGGCTCGGGCGTGACTTACGCCCATCTCACGGCGGATAACAGCCTATGGGCTGACCCGGTACTCGACATTCTCCGTGGCGAGGATTGTGTCGTGCTTTGCACCGCCTTCGCCGGCGAAGTGCCAACCACGATCGAGCAATACGCCACAGCACCACGGTTGATCAAGTACCACGACCACTCGGAATATGGCCACGATCTTCCCGGTCCGGCATTCCGAGGGGCGGCGATGACGATCATGGGCCGTTACAACCGCATCGTCGCGCACGGCGATGCCCGCAAGCCATGGACGGTCAATCGCAAGATGACGCTCCCCGGCCTGCACTACGCGGACGGCATCATCGCCTCCGACCCGTACATCAAGCAATACGCCACCGAACAGGGCGGCCTGAGCATCGACTTCGCCGCGATGAAGAACGTCTTCATCATGCAGCCAAGCAAGACCGGGGCCGAGTTTCTGACGTTCCCCACCCAGGAAAATGACGAACCGAGCTACCCCATCTACGGGCCCGATCTTCATAAGCCGGTCTTCATCACGCTCAAGGATCTCCGCGTGAATGCGGGTGAATTCGACAAAATGCAGTTGCTCGATCTAACGGGCAAGACGACTGCCGAGATCGAAAAAGCCCTGGTTGCCGACCGCTCTATTTTTCTGGGACCAGGCACTTACGAATTCAAAACGACGCTCAAAGCAGGCTTCATCGTCGGAGCGGGAATGGAGCGCACCATCCTGAAATGGCCCGACGAGATCGACTGTTCGCAACGGAATTGCCGGGGGATGATCAACTGCACCGTCAGCGGCGGCCGGGATGGGTACAATTCGCAACTCGGCACCGCTGGACGAATCGGCAACCCGATCGGCTTGTTCCTGCGCACCCGCTTTCTCGGCCAGGCGGACGCGGGCGTCAACTTGCACACCAGCCTATTCCAGACCTGGCAGGATTGCGAATTCATCGGCGGCAAGCACGGCTTCACGCACGGGCTCGACAAGGGGCCGGTCGCCTACAAGGGCGACAAAGGAGCCACGGGCGGCACGACCATCGACAGCCTGAACATCTGCAATTGCACGTTCCGGCAGATCAAGCAGCGGGCGATCGACCTCAATCCGAACTCGCCGCAACTCGGCCATGTCGGCATCCACCACTGCACCTTCGACGAGATCGGCCATCAGGCCATCCGCATCGAAGGAGGCCAAACTCATTTGGTCCAGAACTGCAAATTCGGCCGTTGCGGCCTCCAGGATTACGTCCCGGCAGTCTCAATCACGTCGAATGGCGTATTGGCCCTGTCGCATCTCGATATCGATTGCTCGCTGGTAAAAGGAAACACACTCGCCGTTTCGCTCAAAGGCTTGGCGGCCGTGTCGCACTGCAACATCAAGGGCTTACCGGGCTCCCTGAAATGCAACGGCCTACTGACGGCCGACCACGTCATTGCCGACGGCACGGTCCAGGCCAACCCCGATTCCCTCTTCTGCCGCTGCCAGTTTACGAACATGAATCTGCCGATGGGCACCGCCATCGCGAAGGAAAAGGATTTCACCGACGTCACCGCCTCGGCCCCCGCATCGATCCCCGACAAGACACCGCCACCCGAGGTAACGGGCGTGAAGGTTCGCACTGTCGGCAAGCAACGCCGTATCGAATGGAATCCCGTCGAGGATCCCGAATCGGGCATCTCGTATTACATCATCCTCAGCGAAGGCAAAGAAGTCGGCCGCACGCCGTTCACCTACGAACCGCCGTCGGATATACACTCACCCATCCAAAAGACGGCGGCGCCGTCTTTCTACCTCGATTCAAATCTGATGAACCGCGGCTATGAGGTGTTGGCGGTCAACGGAGCGGGCGTGACATCTCTAGCCGCGCCCGCGGCTCCGCGACGCTTGGGACCGGCCCGAGCGCGATTCCTGAACATGGACGGCGCGGTCATTAACATCAAGGACATCCCGAACGTAAAAGGCAAAGTGACGCAGATTGTCGACGAGGACGGCAAGAGCATCTTGATCGAAAACGTCGGCATCAAGGGGATGCCGAATTTGGTGTTTTTTGAGTGGGGGGATGTGGTGGAAGGGCCGTAGGAAGTTTAGCCGCGGGTCGGAGGGTTTCCGG
>JAIOQJ010000489.1 GCA_021413475.1 Planctomycetota bacterium
GTCGCCGACGAGTACGTGATCGCGGAGATGGGAACACCGGTCGAGTACGGCTCGCCAATCCTCTCGCCACGCTTTCCATCGCACAGTTGCAACTTGTCGCCTGCCGCCGCGATGAATTGAGTCTCATTGACCGATTTCACCGCGACGATCGGGCTCGATCCGATTCGAAATGTCGTTGGACCTTCAACGACCCATTTCGTCTCTTCGAATGATCTCGGCCGTTCGAGGAGCCAAATATCGAATGAGCCATTGTCCTTGCCCATCAAGATAATCTTGCCATCGGTGGAGACGGCGATGCTAGTCGGCGGGTACTTATTCTCGGCTTGCTTCACGATATCAGCGGAATTAAAACCTGGAAACCACCGCAACACGAGACCGCCGGTAATGTTCTCAGGAGTGCCATCCTGAAAGAGCGCGACGATGAATTTTCTCTTTTCCTGCTCGACCGATCCGAATGCATACGTGTATAACTTCTTCCCGGAAAATACTTGTTCTGACGAAGTATCGGACTTGTTGAATCGAAGGGATCAAACGACAACGAAACCACCGTCCCGTACGCCTGAATTTCATTTGCCTTGAGTCCCTGTTCGCCCGACGGCGTCTCGGAAATGACGATCTCAATCGGCGAGGAAGGAACCAGGTTTCTGGCTTGCCGGGTGTTGTAGCGGCCGATGGCGAACGCCACCGCGATCAAGATCAATCCGGTGACGACCAGCCAGGTTCGCGTGCGTTTCAAACGAATCGCCGGGACCATCGGCTCGATCACCGTCGGAACCACTAGTTCCGATTCAGTGCTCTTCGCGGCAGTCCAATCGAGCGGTTGCAGATCAGGCGAAGTCGCAAGAGCCAGCACTTTCTCGAGTTCCAACAGAAATGTGGCCGCATCGGCGGGACGTTCGCGAGGGTCCTTCGCCAGGGTCTTCATGATCAGGCTGGCACACGCGGCAGGGATCGTCGAGTCGATTTCTCGAACATCCGGAATCGGGGCGGTGCAATGCCCGTACATGATCTTCATCGGGTCGTCGCCATCGAACGGCGCCTTACCCGTAAGCAGCGTGTAATAAGTCGCGCCCAATGCGTAGATGTCGGAGCGCGCGTCGAGTTTTTTTCCCTGGCACTGCTCCGGACTCATGTATAACGGCGTGCCGACGACTTGCCCATTCACGACGCTGCTCTCGGCAGGCTTCGCCACCATCAGGGCGAGGCCGAAGTCGGCGAGTTTCACCAGCCCAGATTCCGTCCTCATGATGTTCGACGGCTTGATGTCGCGGTGAATTAACTCCGCCGCATGGACGGCCGCCAAGCCTCGACAGGCATCAATCGTCACTTTCGTCGCCTCGACCCAGCCAAACGGGCCCCACTTGCGGATGCGGTCGTGAGCGCTGCCGCCATTCATCAACTCCATCACCAAATAGCACAATCCCTTTTCCTGGTCGGCATCGTAAATTGAAACGACATGGAGATCGTTCAGCTTCGCGGCCGTGCGAGCCTCGCGAAGGAATTTTCGTACCGATTCCGGTTGGTCCGACATGCCTTCGCGCAGCACTTTGATGGCCACGGCCCGTTGCAAGATCGGATCCTGAGCCTCGTAAACTACGCCCATCCCTCCCTTGCCGAGCCGACGGACAATGTGATATTTGCCCAGCGATTTTCCCGTCCAGCGATCGTCAGGGAGCGAACCCTCGGGCGCGTGAACGGTGTCAATCGCCGCTTGGACGTCGGTCGAAATGCCTTCCTTGATCATGAATTCAAACTACTCAAAATTAATGATCGGAACCACGTTTAGCCTCGAGTCTTGTTTTACGGAGACTCACGCGCGTCCCTCCGAGCGCCCGCGCGGGTCTCCGGAAACCCTACGACCCGCGGCTAAACGCGCCCGCGATCGCGCGGCCCATTTAATTCTTCACCGTCGTCGGTGGAATCGGCGTGACCCTTAACGGCACCTTCTTTTCGCCGCGCTTGACGACGAAGTCGATCGGCTGGCCACCCTTTTGGCCGCCCATGACTTTCATATATCCGGCCATGTTGCGGACTGGCTGACCGGCGATTTCGACGATCCAGTCCCCTTCCTTGATACCGGCCTTATCGGCGGGGCCTTCCTTGAAGACGCCGCCCACAAGCACGCCCTTGTCTTGATCGTCGTCGTAGTCGCCGGGCATGAAGCGGATGGTCGGCACGCCCCCTGCCGAAGTGGAAGGCCCCTTGTTGCTCGATGCGACGTAGACTGGTTTTTCTTTCCCGCTCGAAATCGACACGGCCACTTCTTGGACCATATCGACGACTTTTTTCATCCCCTCGAGATTGATCGTCTCCGGCTTGTCCGCGGGCATGTGGTACTCAGCATGCAAACCCGTGAAGAAGAAGAAGACTGGAATGCCCTTGAGATAGAACGAAGTGTGATCGCTGGGCCCCGTGCCGCTTCGCGTCTTCTTAATCTTGAAATTGTAGACCTTGTTCATGTCATCAATCAACCCCTCAAAATTCTTGGCGGAGCCGAGCCCGCCGACTTCCAGGTTCCCTTTTCGGGGGTAGTTGAATGCCCTCGTCCAGAACGATGGATCTTCCCGCAACCGGCCGACCATGTCCAGATTGATCATCGCCACCGTGTCCTTCAAGGGGAAGAGCGGGTTGCGGCAATAGTATGCCGAGCCAAGCAGGCCGCGTTCCTCGCCACTGAAGGTCATGAAGACAATTCGACGACCTTCGCGGTCTTTCATCGCGGTGAAACGGCGAGCTAGTTCGAGAATCGATGTCGTCCCCGAACCATTGTCGTCCGCTCCGTAATGGATGGCCTTGCTCCCCTTCGAACGGCTGCCGATCTCGCCTTTGCCGAGATGGTCGTAATGGGCACCAATAACGATGGTCTCGTTCGCTAGCGGGCCTTTGCCCTCAAGCACCCCGATGACATTTTTCACCAGGAATTCGGTGCGTGTAACACTCGCTTCGAGCGTCGCCGTCCAACCAGGCATCGCGAAACTGCGGGGCTTCAAATCGAAATCGATGTCGGCTTCGATATCCTCGAGCCGTTTATCGTACGGGGCCATCATCTGATCGACCAAGGCCCGCCGAACTTGGAAGACCGGCACCGAGGCGGCACTGCTGCCGCGTGCGTAGGAGAAATCCATCAGCAGATCATCGGGGCCGGCCATATCGCGATCGTTGACGAAAAGGATGCCGGCCGCCTTCCGTGACTCTGCCGCCTGGATCTTGGCAATCAAGGGAGCATACGTTTGCGGGTCGGGGAACGGCATGAATTTATTCTTAACGCGAGGCGTTTGCCGCATCATGATTACGATCTTTTCTTTGACGTCGATGCCGGCGAAGTCGTCGTAGCCGTGTGGGATGGAGATGCCGTAGCCGGCGAAGACGACCTCTTTCGAGGCGAGCCCCTTTCCCGTCAGCCCACTGACCGCGAACTGCTTATTGATGACCGGCATAATCTCCTGCCCGAGCGGCCCCTTCAAAGTCAGCTTGTTGGTCGCCCCGAGCTTCGCGGAACCAGCGATTGGGAAGGGTTGGAAATAGGAGCCGTCGGCCATTGCCGGTTTCAGGCCCAATTCCTTGAAAATGCCCGCGATATGATCGGCGGCCTTGTTGATGCCTTCAGTCTCGACACCGCGGCCTTCGCACTGATCGCTGGCCAGGAAAAAGATATCTTTCTTCATCCGTTCGACGGAAGGATCGAGAGTTTCGGCCGCCGGGACCGCTTGCACGATCGCGAAAATCGCCGCCGCCAGCAACGGCAGGCCAAGGAGAAAGTGCCTGGAAAAACGGCTCATGCGTGAATCCTTGAAGGGTAGCTGAAATTCGACTCAGGTGGGAACCATATCGGCAGGTTAGCCACGACGCGCAGTCTTCGGAGCGGAGCGCTGTG
>JAIOQJ010000490.1 GCA_021413475.1 Planctomycetota bacterium
TGGAACCTGACAAGAACCGCAATCTGCTCGGTACCAAGAATCTACCAGGCATGAAGGTCTACGATTTCTTCCCGTTCGAATCACCGGTTTCGGAAGGTCGCCTGGCCGGTAACCACAAGATTTGGCAACCCGATTTTCCGGAGAACAAAACTCTTCCGAACAACGTTTATCGAAGCCTCGTCAAGGCACTCGATGATCTGAAAAAGGGGGACGTGCTGCTGATCCGGCATAACGGCCCGCTCGAACTCGATCCGATCGAGTTCAAGAAGCCGGATACCGACATCACCATCCGACCCGACGAAAACCATCGGCCGATTCTGATTCCACGTATCCCCACGCTTAAAAAGGATCCGGCTCTGTTCAAACTTTTCGGTGGGCAACTGACACTAGAACATCTTCGCTTCCGCCTGAAGGCCGATCGAACTCCCGCGATTGTCGCGCTTCCCGGAGGCGGGCACTGCACCTTCCGATCCTGTTATGCGACGCTCGAAGAAGGGGACGATTTGTCGGTAGTCAGCCTAGCTGATCCTAAAGGCGAAATGATGATGATGGGGATGGCCTCGCCGGAGAAATGGCCAACGCCGAGAATTACGATCGAGAACACGTTCATCCGCGGCCGCGGTCGTTTGCTCCAGGTGAACGCCAGCAGGCCGTTCGACTTGAAAGTCAAGGATTCGCTGGTGGTTCTCGATGGCTCGTTCATGCAGATTGAACCATCGACGTCGGATCTCACCGAGGCCGCCCCCGCGACGGCGACGCTCGAAAACGTGACGACTTTTCTCACGAAGCACTTACTCACAGAGCGGGCGACCGAGAAGCGAACCGAGGCCAAGGGCCTAGGACTTGTACAAGTTCAGGTACATGCGACCCGCTGCCTGTTTGTGCCCGCGCAAGATCACGCAGCCTTGGTCGCGCTCGACCGTATCGACAATATGGAACAGATGGAAAGCGTCTTCCAGTGGAAGGATTGCCGGCAGAATGTGTACGGCTACAAATCGGATCAGGTGATCCTGCAAATCCAGCCGGATAACATGGACACCGCGATGCGGCTTGAACGGATCGAGCGCGATCGCTGGCTCGGCAAATGGCGTGAAGGCGAGTATGCGTTCGGCGAAGTGAACTTCAGCGTCGTCCCCGCCACCCGGCGTTTCGACGGTATTAAACCCGGCGATTTCGAGCTCAAGTCAATCATACCCCCATTGAAGCCTGAAGACCCCAGCGTCTTCGGGGCACCAATCGAGGGGTTGCGGAAGTTGTTTAGCGAGGAATAAAAAGACGAGCCGCGAGCCAGGTTGCGTAAGCTCCTGGAAGTTTTCGAATCAAATCCCTCCAGGAGCTTACGCAACCTGGCTCGCCAGAATCGATCTGCAACTCACTTCTTCTTGGCCTTCTTTTCCTTCTTGGCAGGTGCCTCTTCAGCCGGCTTTTCTTCGGGCTTGGCTTCCTTGGCGGCACCCGCGGCGGCGTCCTTCTTACCGAAGATGGCGTCATAACCTTCCGCGAAATTCTTCGTCTCGCCCAAACCAATGCGAATGATGCTCATGGCAGCGTTCTCCCTTCTGTGGTTTAACAGTGTTTGACGAAAGGCAGTTTCACATTGATTCTATTCTAACCAAGAACGCGAAGGTTGTCACGGTTTCTCGCTCGTTGAGGGGAGAGGATTCTATCCGCCTCTTTCTTCTCCAAATTTTTTCAACCATTCGGCGATGTCGTCGCTCGCTATGATGTCCGGCTTTTCGTTTGGCGTTTCCAGTTTTTGCTTCACGGTTTTTCGTTCCGCTAGCCAATCGACAAACTCGCCGCAGGTCCAGGCGGGGCAACCGCGACGACGGCCTGCCTGAAGTACGCGATGGTCATTGGATACAACGGTGAGACGAGTCGGCGACTTCTCATCGCGAACGATTTGTTCGATCAGATCGTCGGCCGTTTGGCCGTGGGAAAAACGCATCAGGATGTTCCGATGCGTCAGGTCGGCATCGCCGTTTTTTTGGCGGGAATCGAAGATCACCAGGACATCGGCGGCCGCGGGCCCGAGTTCGACGGATAGCCATTCAATGAAGCGCAGCCGAGCTTTTTCCAGGCTCGACCCGCTTGCTCGCGGTGCCATGCCGAGGGCATGTTGCAGGTTATAGCCGTCAATGAGATATTGCAAGATCGTCGATCGTTGTTAGGTGGGACCATTGGAACCACCCATCGATTATCAGTCAAAGGGGAACAATTCACAAGTCACGAATTGAAAAGAGGCGGAGCGCGCGCTCCGCCTCATTTATGGGAAACGGTCGAAGGAGCGACCGGTTCAGGGGTTCTGATCATCCTCGCCGTCAGAAGAGGTTTCGTCGTCGTTCCGCGCGTCGGTTGCGGGGAGCCGATAACGTTCCCCGAGCCAACGACCCAGGTCGATCTTGCGGCATCTCGGGCTGCAAAAGGGATAATCCGGCCATTCGACGGTTTGGCCTGGCATATCCTGTTCGCAGATCAAGCACCGCACCTTCATCATCGTCCCCTGTTGGCCCAAACTTCGGGATTTTTCTGGAATCTCCGGTAAACGCTATTTCGCCGGTCCGTCGGATTTTGCCGGAGCGCTCGGAGTGCTGGGCGGTGTTCCACCTGCTGGTTTATCCGAAGACGCTGGCTTTTCGGCTGGTTTGCCGGAGTCGGCATCTGACTTCGCCGAAGTCTTGTAGGAGTCGCTGCGGTAGTCGGTCTCATAGAAGCCGCCTCCCTTGAAGAGGATGGCCGCCCCCGTGCCGAACAAACGGCGGAGCTTGTCCTGCCCACAGGAGGGGCAGGTTTTGAGGATCTCGGCGGAGAACGATTGCATTTCCTCGAAGCGATGATTGCAGGCATCGCAGACATAATCGTAGGTCGGCATGGCGGCATTCCAATCGGAAGTTTCTTGATACATATGGTTCGTTTCGCGAAACACACGTTGATGGTTCGCGCTCGACTTATTTGGCGTCCGGGTTGGAAGCGATGATGACGCTCGCGGGGCGCAAAATCCGGTCATAAATCTGATAGCCCTGCTGGAGGACTTGGATCACCGTGTTGGCCGGCGCTTCCGCGCTGGGCATCATCTGCACGGCTTGATGCACATTCGGGTCGAACGGCTGGCCAAGAGTCTCGATCAAGTTGATGCCGTGCCGCTTTAATATGTCGAGCAATTGAGCCTGCGTCGCCATCACGCCTTGAACGAGCGGGCCGTTGTCCCCGGCCTTGCGAGCAGCGGCCACGGCTCGATCGAGATTGTCGAGAGCGGGAAGCAAGTCGCCGGCAAGCTTGCCGTGGGCGAACTTGCGCTCGAGTTCCAAGTCGCGCGCGGAGCGCTTGCGAGAGTTTTCGTACTCCGCCAGCGTCCGCAGCATGTCGTCCTTCTGCTGCTCGGCCTTCGTGAGTTTCTCCGTCAATGCTTGGACTTCCGCATCGGCCGATTCGGCTTCCGGTGCCGTCGCCTCGTTCGTTTCGTTGGTCGCCATGATCTTTGCCTCGTTCCGTCGTGCCAATTATCTGGTTCTTTCGTCGGCGGTGCTGAACCACCCTTTGAGCTTGTTCAAAAAGGACTTGCGCGGTGACGAGACTTCCTTGTTCTCGAAACCGGCCAATTCGCGGAGGAGTTCCTCTTGCCGTTCAGTCAATTTCTGGGGAGTTTCGACGATCACCAGCACGCGGAGGTCGCCACGGCGGGTGCCGGAAATTGGCTGCCCGCGGCGATCGACGCGAAGTTCTGGCATGCCCTCGCCCGGGACTCGGAGCTCGCTGTGGCTCTGCGTGCCTGGCTGGATCGTTAACTTCGCTTTACCCGTCAGTGTCGGGATGTCGATGGTAACTCCCAGTGCGGCCTGGCTGAACGAAATCACGGTCTCGGTCTTCAGGTGAACGCCGTCACGCTGAAAATCCGCATGCTCGGCGAGGCGCACGACTAGTTCGAGGTCGCCTCGTTCTCCGCCCGGTTGACCGGCATCGCCTTCGCCGGGCATCACGAGCCGCAAGCCGGTGTCGGCCCCAGCAGGAACCCGTACTTCAACCTTTTGCGGAGATTCGACGCGGCCGTCGCCACGGCATTTGGCACACGGATCGGCGTTGACGGTTCCTTCTCCCTGGCAACGCGGGCACGCTTGTCGGAGTTCGAAAAACCCTTGTCGCTGGATGAATTCGCCACGGCCCTGACACTGGACACAGGTCATCCGCTTGCCAGTCTTGGTCCCCTTGCCACTGCACTCGGTGCAAGCTTCGAGTCGGTTGACCGTGATTTCCTTGCGGAGATCGGTGATGACTTCGTGCAGTTGTAGATCGAGAATCTGCCGGCGATCGTTGCCGCGTTTCGGGCCGCCTCCGCCGCGCCGCCGCGATTGGCCGCCCCCGCCCATGAAGGCGCTGAATAAGTCGCTGACGATGTCGGAAAAATTGGAGCCGGATGGGCCGAAGCCGGTATCATTAGGGTCGAGTCCCGCATGTCCGTAACGATCGTAGCGTTCGCGTTTCTCGATATTGATGAGAACTTCGTGGGCTTCCGTGACTTCCTTGAATTTGATTTCAGCTTCCGCTTCACCGATATTTCGATCCGGATGGTGTTGCCGGGCGAGCTTTCGGTACGCCTTCTCGATTTCATCGACGCTGGAACCTCGTTCCACGCCGAGTACCTCGTAATAATCTCGCTTGCTCATGAATCGCTCTCAACCATCAGCATGCCGCAAGAAAATAGCGGCCAGCATTCAGTTTATCACCCGAAACCATCCGTGTCGGGAAATAGGCTGAAAGCTGACCGCCACAAGCTGGCCGCTGATTACGCAATCGCTCCGGTCACTTTGCTCTTCTTGTCTTCGTCGTCGATCTTGGTGATCATCACTTCAGTCGTGAGCATCAGTCCAGCGATCGAGGCGGCGTTCTGGAGAGCCGAACGGGTGACGCGGGTCGGATCAACAATACCTGCCTGGAACATGTCGACGTAATCGGCCGTGTTGGCGTTGAAGCCCATGTTCGCGTTCTTTTCGCCGCGGGTCAGCACTTCGTCAGCAACGACAGCGCCATCCTGGCCACCGTTCTCGGCAATGGTGCGAACCGGCTTCGACAAGGCACGGGCCACGATCTCGGCACCGACCCGCTCGTCGCCTTCCAGCGTCTTGGCCGCTTGATTGGCGACTTCAACGCAGCGAAGCAGAGCCGTTCCGCCGCCAGGGACGATGCCTTCAGCCACCGCAGCGCGGGTCGCGTGCAGGGCGTCTTCGACGCGACCCTTGGTCTGTTTCATTTCGGCTTCCGTGGCCGCCCCAACGCGGATGATCGCCACGCCGCCGGTCAGCTTCGCCAGCCGTTCGCTGAACTTTTCCTTGTCGTATTCCGACTCGGTCTGGTTCATCTGAGTGCGAATCTGATTGATGCGATCCTGGATCTTCTTGACGTCGCCCTTGCCGTCGATAATCGTGCAGCTTTCCTTCTCGACGATGATCTGCTTGGCCTGGCCGAGTTGATCGAGCGTCACGTTTTCGAGCTTGATGCCGAGATCTTCACTGACGAACGTGCCGCCGGTCAGTGTGGCGATATCACCGAGCATCGCCTTACGGCGATCGCCGAAGCCGGGAGCCTTGACGGCACAGACCGGGAAGCCGGCCTGGAGCTTGTTGACGACGAGCACGGCCAAGGCCTCGCTTTCGACGTCTTCCGCGATAATCAGGAACGGCCGACGGGTCTCGGCAACCTTCTGCAACAGGGGCAGCATGTCGCGGACGTTCGACAGTTTCTTTTCGTAGATGAGGATCAGGGCGTCGTCCAATTCGCACTTCAGGTCGGGATGATTGACCGCGAAGTACGGGGAGATATAGCCCTTGTCGAATTGCATGCCTTCGACGAATTCGAGCGTGGTCTCGGAAGTCTTGCCTTCCTCGACGGTGATGACGCCGTCCTTGCCGACCTTCTCGAACGCGTCTGCCATCAGCTTGCCGATGGTCGGGTCGTTGTTCGCGGAGATCGAAGCGACCTGGGCCATCTCTTCCTTGGAAGTGAGCCGCTTGGTCAGCTTCTCGCCGAGGTACTTGACCACGGCCTCGACGGCCTTGGTGATTCCCTTCTGCACGGCCATCGGGTTTGCACCAGCGGTGATGTTCCGCAGGCCTTCCTGATAGATCGAGAGAGCGAGGATGGTCGCGGTGGTGGTGCCGTCGCCGGCCGAATCGCTCGTCTTCTGAGCAACGGCGTTTACGAGCTTCGCGCCCATGTTCTCGAACGGATCGGCCAGGTCGATTTCCTTGGAGACGGTCACGCCGTCCTTGGTCACCGTTGGTCCGCCGAACGATTTGTCGATGATCACGTTGCGACCGGTTGGCCCGAGCGTGATGCCGACAGCCTTCGCCAGCTTCTCGGCCCCAGCCAGGAGCTTCTTGCGGGCGTCGTCGGTGTAGAGTAGTTGTTTCGCCATTGCGTTAATCTCTCTTTGGGTATCAGCGTCTGATTGAAATTTTGATTTAGAGCGTTCGAGTTCAACCGCGCTCCCCTCCGGAAACCCTTCAGGGAGCGGCTAAACGGGGTGGATTACGACACCTTTGCCAGGATATCGCCTTCGCGGAGGATTTTGAGTTCCTTGCCGTCCACTTCGACTTCGTTGCCGGCGTATTTGCCGTAGAGGATTTCGTCGCCGACTTTGACGGACAGAGCGACGCGCTCGCCGTTGTCGCGAATCTTGCCGGGACCGGCCGCGATCACTTTGCCGCGTTGCGGTTTTTGCTGAGCCGTGTCG